>DASQFV010000099.1:0-44873 GCA_035632975.1 Nitrospiraceae bacterium | reverse complement strand
CTGTCGCTCCGTCAGGCTGGTCGGCCTGACACTTGGGACACGACAGGGTCGAAGTCTCGGTGGATGCCATAGGCACACTGTAGGGCGGAGTGTGCGATCGGACAAGAAAATCTCCGGATTGTGCCAGGCACTGTATGAAGTCCGATTGCAAGCTGCTCAAACAGACCGTCCAGCAAGGCCGCAGCGAGTGAGGACCCGAGGCGTACCCTCAGGGGTACGTTGAGGGTCTGACCGATGCGAGAACGAAGCTGGCGGACTGTTTCAGCAGCTTGTTAGTGGAAGGAGAAAGGAACTGGCGCAAAGGTCAGCACAAACACGGCAAATGCAATCCATCCGACAACGATGCGCTCTCGGCCCAACGGCAGGTGAAGATCGCGCACCGGGGGGTGCCCGAAACCCCATAGTCCGGCCATGAAGGCCCAGAGCCACCAACCGGGCCAGCCCACGAATCCCAGCGCGATCAACAGCGGCACCATGATAAACGCCATCGTGCGTTGGCGTGAGCCCCACAGGGCATACGCCACATGCCCGCCGTCAAGTTGTCCGATGGGAAGGAGATTCAGTGACGTCACAAACAGACCGAACCAGGCGGCGAACCCGATGGGGTGCAAGACGATGTCAGCCTGAGGAGGGATGGATCCGACGACCAGCCAGGAGATGAACTGCAAGAGCAACGGCTCGCCCAACTGCAATCCATGGGTCGCCGTCCGATCAACGACCGTTGACATGTTCAGACCGATGACCAGTGCTACCACCGCAACGATGAAGCCGGCAAGCGGACCAGACACGCCGATGTCGAACAGCGCGCGCCGATTCAAGATCGGCCCGCGCAGGCGAATGATCGCCCCGAATGTGCCGATGAAATACGGAGGGCCCGGGATGAACAACGGCAGCGACGCCGGAACTCGGTGGATGCGGGAGAGCACATAGTGCCCGAATTCATGGGTCACCAGAATGAGCAGGAGTGTGGCAGCGAAGGGAATCCCGCGCCAGAGCGTCTCGGGGTGTTCGAGCAGAAAGTTCACCGGTCCATGGATCGGTCCGTCGTAGGCCTGATAGGCCCCGGCCCACAGTGTGGTGAAGATCGTCGCCACAAAGAGGCTGGTGGGCAGGATCCATTTCGAGAACGGGGTCTCCTCGAATTCGTCGTCCGTGGAGAGAGCACTGGGATCCTCAGATGGCCTCGCCACAACCGGCAGCTCTCCGCTGCGGATCGGCTGGTCGTCATCCCGTTGATCGAGATTCATGGCTGCCAACTTCAGTGATCCGGCGCGAAGGGGTTATAGTCGAGTTCTTCTCGAACCGTTGTGGCCGGTCCGTGACCCGGCAACAATCGATACCCAGGTGGCAACGTGAGCACGCTGGTCCAGACCGATCCCAGATGGGTCTGATACAGCGTACTGGGATTCGAGCGGCCAATGGATCCCGCAAACAACGTATCGCCGACGAAACAGACGCACTGTGACTCGGCATCCATCCGATAGCAAATCCCGCCAGGGGTATGGCCTGGCGTCGCCAGGCATTGTACGCGCAAGCGCCCGACCGCAATCGTCTGACCATTTTCCGGCGCCTTCAGCTGTGTACCGGGGGGCCGCCAACTGAGGAGATCGACATCCTCCGTTCCGAGATACACCGGCGTCTCACGAAACTTCAGAATCTGGTCGATCCCGTCGGCATGATCTGCATGGCCGTGCGTCAGACAAATCCCCATCAGGCGCAGGCGGTGAGTGGACAAGAACTCGATCATCGCCGGCGCATTGTACGCCGTGTCGATGAGCACCGCTTCCCCGCCGTCATGGACCACATAGCCCTGCACGCCATAGCCATTGATCGATCCCTGTATCGTCTCCACGCAAGCCATCGGCGGTTGCGCGACCGGTTCCCACTTCTCGATCGCGATCTGCTCCAGCGGACCAGGACGAAGTCCCAACGCCTTCGCCAGCGCCCGAACCTCAATGCGATCAGGTGGGCGATTGCCGCGCTCCAGCGCCGTGATGTCGCCACCGGGCAATCCGGTCATCCGCGCCGCATCCGCCACGGACCTGGCCTGTCCGATGCGGGCCTTCTTGATGATGTCACAGAAATCGTCTTCGAGCGGCATAACCAAGCCTTCAGCTATCGCTTCCGTTCCACACCTGGGCCATCTTAGGTCAGGCTGCTAATGATGCGGCGATAGTCATCCTCGGAGTAGGCTCTGAGAGTCGTGGACCGCACATTGCCGAGCGATCCCAACTTGAGGCCGAAGCTCGCCAGCTTGTCGTTGTTGGGCATCTCGACGATGAGCACCAGATCGTACGTCCCCAACGTCATGTAGAAGGATTTGACCTCGCCACCCAAGTCCTTCGCGAGTTTCTTCACCCCATCCAACCGCTTCGGCGAGTCCTTCACATTCTTAATTCCCTGATCCGTCCAATTGAGCAGCATCAGATAGGTCACCATGGCGGCCTCCTTTCATAGACTTGCCACATTCGCAGTCATTTCAGCATCCAGAGTATCCAGATGGAGGATGATGTCCTTGACACAGGACCTTCAGCATCAGCGGGTGCCCAGCGAGCAATTTCTGAAGTGCGGGTCGCGCGAGTGCAAGCCTCGACAGAGCATCCCCCCTCTTCTCCCCACCAAAGCTCCGGAGGCTTTCACTCTCTGGAGTGGGTGGTGCCGACCTGGGACCCCGACCGCCCGCAGCGGGGTCCCTACACCGGGCGGGGCAAGAGGGCGCACGGCGCGATGAATAAAGAGCGCCACGTTTGTGCGCGCCGCCGAGCCGGTGAGGTGGCCGGACCGGTCGGGCTGGTCGGCGACAGGACCCGCTCTCCTCTCAGCTCTCCGGAACCAACTTTATTTCTTTCACTTGCCCAAATTCCGATAGCAACTTCGGCAGGGCCTCGCCGGCCCCGACGGCGACAATGGTCAGTCGCTCGGGGTTTAAATGTTTCTTCGCCGCCGCCAGGATTTCATCCTTCGTCAATGCGATCACGCGGGCACGCAATTGCTGGAGAAAATCCCTGGGAAGCCCGTCGTATTCCAGCTCAACCAACCGCCCCACGATCGCGGACGAACTGGCAAAGGAGAACACAAACGAGTTCACATAGGCCTCTTTCGCTTCTGCCAGCTCGCTGTCCGTGACCAACTCGGTCCGCATCCGCTCCATGTTCACGACAAACCGAGTGATGACCTCTTGCGTCGATGGCAACTTCGTCTCTGCGCGCATCAGCCAGACGCCTTGATCGTGCACCCCGGAGTTCAAGCGGCTGCCGACCGAGTAGGCCAAGCCCCGTTTGGTCCGCACGTCGTTGAAGAGACGGCTGCGAAAGGAACTGCCCCCCAGAATATCGTTCGCGATCGCCAGCGCCACATAGTCGGGATCCTGCTCTTTGATCGACAGATGACCGAGGCGAAGATGCGTTTGCGAGGTCTCCTTGTTCACAAACCGAACAACGGGCTTCACCGTCGGATCCTGGGACACGTCGGCAATCGTCAGCATCGGAACCTCGCCTTTTTTCCAATCGCCAAATACTTCGCGCAGCAGGGCCAGCATCGCGGACTTGTCGAAGTCCCCCGTCACCCCCAACATCATGCCGTTCGGATGAATGGTCTTCCGGTGAAAAGCGACCAGATCGTCTCTGGTGAGGCGGGTGATAGACGCGATGCTGCTTTCACGCGCCGACGGGTGGTCCGCTCCGTACAGGAGCTTGACGAACTCGCGTCCGACGATCGAACCGGGGTTATCTTGCCTGCGGCGAATCCCTTCGATGACCTGCAGCTTGGCCAATTCAACCCGCGCCGACTCAAAGGCGGGTGTCCGAATAAGTCCCGCGAAAATCTGGATCCCCCGCTTCAAGTCCTTGCTGAGCACATCGAGCGACGCGGAACCGGATTGCCGTCCAATCGAGATGCTCACATCCCCGGCGAACTGTTCGAGTTCTTCGTCCACTCGTTCAGCCGACAGACCGCCGCCCCCGCCTGTCCGCATGATAGAACCGGTCAACGAAGCCATGCCGATCTTCTCTGCCGGATCGAGCCAGCTGCCAGTTCGCATAGTCACAGTCATGCTGATCAAGGGCAGCTCATGGTCCTCAAGGAGATAGACGACCATCCCATTCTCGAGCACCACACGATCCGGCTCCGGCGGGGTAAACTCCACCGGCTTAAACGTCATCCGCCTGGGATCGCCCAGTGCAAGGTCTCCGGCACAGGCCGCCAGCACCGGGATGGCGGCCGCCATGATCATCGAGCACAGAACGAAACCCCATCGCTGCACGTTTCGCGTTTCACGTTTCACGTCCCTCATCGCGCCACCTCGTGCTGCGGGGCCGTCGCGACGTTCTTCTCGCCGGCCTTTTTCACCAACGTGGCCACTGTCCGGTTCGACTTTATGAAATACTCAGCTGCCACTCGCTGGATATCCGCCGGCGTCACGGCCGCAATTTTGTCCCGAGCCTTTAACACGTAGCGCCAGTCTCTCGCTACCGTCTGATACAGCGCCAATTGAGAAGCAAGACCTCCGTTGGATCGAAGCGCCCGCACCAAATCGGCATCGAGGTTATTCAGCACTTTCTCAAACTCCTTGGCGGAGACCGGCTCCGTCTTGAGTCGTTCGAGCTCGGCATAGATGGCCGCTTCGACTTCTGCCGTCGTATGGGGCGCAAGCGGTGTGGCACTGAGCACGAACAGATTCGGAGCAAGGACCCCCGGATAGTTCGAATCGGAGTTCACCGCGGCGGCGATCCGTTTCTCGCGGACCAGATTCGCATAGAGCCGGGAGGTGAGTCCGTCGCTTAACACCGCGTCGATCACGTCGAAGACATAGTCATCGGGATGTCCCAACGATGGCTTGTGAAACCCGATGACCACCGACGGTTCGGCATCGAACTCCACCTCCACGCGGCGCTCCCCTCGTTGAGGCGGCTCAATGGTGACGACCGGAGGTTGCGGAGGTGCGGCCGCTATCTTGCCGAACGTCTGCTCGATCAAGGTCATGACGTCCTTCGGATCAATATCGCCCACGATGGCAATCGTTGCATTGCCGGGACCGTAATAGGCTTTGAAGAAGGCTTCGGTGTCGGCCGGCGTGAGCGACAGGATGTCCGACTCCCAGCCGATCGTCGGAATGCCATACGGATGTGCGCGGAAGGCAGCCGAGGTGAAGGTTTCAAACAACAGCCCGCTGGGGCTGTCGTCATTCCGCAACCGTCGCTCCTCCATGACTACTCCGCGTTCTTTGTAGAATTCGCGGAGTACCGGATGCGCCATTCGATCGGCTTCGAGCACAGCCCACAGCGGCAGACGATTCGCCGGGAGGCTGATCATATAGCGAGTCAGGTCCTTGCCGGTCGCTGCATTGAGCCCGATCCCTCCGTGGCGTTGGTAGAGTAAGGCCATCTCATTACCCGCCACGAACTGTCCTGCCTGTTCTTGTAGTTCCGTAAATCGTTTCTGCAGCGCCTCGATGGCGGTCCGATCCTCGGGACCGGCCGGTCTCTCCTGACTCTTCCGTGCGAGCTCCCGTTGCCGCTGCTCCAGCTCGGTCCCCACTCGATACCATTCTTCGAGAATGGGGCGTTCTTTCTCGTAATTCTTCGTCCCGACCGTCCTCGTACCCTTGAACGCCATATGTTCGTAGAGATGCGCCAGGCCGGTTTGCCCCACCTGTTCGTTTACTCCCCCGACGCCGAAGGTCATGTTGAGGGAGACCACCGGTGTCTGATGTCGTTCGACCATGAGGATGGTCAATCCATTCGTCAATTTCTGTTCCACCACACGATCCGCCAGGCCGGGCGAGGCGGCATGCAATAGGGTAAGGTTCAGGCTGAGGCTGGCGGTGAAAATGAAGAGCAACATCGTAAAACGTGAAACGTGAAACGTGACGAGGATTGAAAACCCTCTGTTGAGGAAGAGATCCCGATTGCTCATCGCAGTCCTCCGTGGCGGACTTCGTTTCACGAGCGACGCTTGAGTCGTCATATAAAGAGCTCCAGTAATTCTTCCGGTCGTTCAATAAACCAATCCGGACGGCAAGCGGCCATCTTCTCCCGATTCCCCATACCATAGCCGACTGCGCAGACGCGGATACCCGCATTATGCCCGCCGTTGATGTCGTTGGTGCTGTCCCCGACGAGTACGGTCTGTTCTCTCGGCACATTCAGTTGTTCCATCACATGCAACAGCATGCCAGGTTCCGGCTTCAGTCCGAATCCGTTGTCCCCGCCGACGACACACTGGAAATGATGTGCCCCCAATCCTTTGAGAATCACGTTTGTGTACTCGATCGATTTGTTGGTCGCCACCGCTTTGCGCTTTCGCTCGAAGTGGACAAGCGCCTGTTCAACACCGGGATAGAATGTCGTGCGATCGAGGCAATGGGCCAAGTACTGGCCCTTGAACACCCGCAATGCCTCGTCGAAGGTGACCAGACTGCCCTCGCCGACCGACAAGCGCAACAATTGTTTCACCCCATCCCCCACAAACCCAAAGATTTCCTCGATCGGCCGCTGCGGCAGCCCCAGCTCGGCCAACGTCAGGTTCACCGACGCGGCAATGTCCCATTTGGACTCGATGAGCGTCCCATCCAGGTCGAAGATCAACAGCTCCACCGAGGTCTTGCCCATCATTATTTTGCCTTTCGTAACTCGTCCTGCAACGCCCCAAGACGGTCTCGCTTCGCCGGATCGGTTTCCTTCATCCAGGCTTCGCGCACGAGATTCACCATCCGCTTCAGTCCCACGTGAGGGGGAAGCTTCGGCTCGACAATCCTCCATCGCCTCTTCACGGCTTTCACGCGAAACCGTACCTCTTCTGTCTCAACCTCCTGGACGAAACCGGCGGTTTCCAGATATACCGAGCCTATCACCTGAAAGGTTACCGGAATCACGACTTCCAGACTATCGATCACCTCCCATTGGCGATACTGCTCCGCCACCACAAAACCTCGCGTCACGACGACATGCCCCCAGACCGGCTCCTCATTCCAACTCGTGTAGGCCGTAACCGTCTCGACCGAGATGGCATCAAGCCGCGCCCCCTTATAATCAAGCGCCAGATATCGTTTCACCACATCAGAAGGCGAGTGCGTGAGGGATCCGGTCTGCGCGAGCCCATCTCCGGCCGACAATACTAGGGCAAGCAACTGACACAGAATAAACGCTAGCCGCCCCACAATGTTGGGTGTCATCGTGTGCTCTTTTCTTCTAATCTGTACTCCCCCGGGGGACCAGAGCGAGCGGCCCACACGAAGTGCGGTACGTACCTCCTCGCCTTTTTGAACAGCCTGCATGCGCTCGGGCGGAATGGAGCTCTTAGTCCGCTGGCGTTGTGCGGGTGGCCAATCATCCGCTTTCGCTCACCTGACTGTGTGTAGCTTCATGAAATTCGTCTCCCCGGGCTGACCAATCCTGGTCCCTGATAGAATCACGATCCGCTGTCCCGTTGTCGCCAGTCCCTCGGTCTTCAGGCGGCGTTCCGCTTCATCGATCCGCTCATCGGTTTGAGTGATCTGCCGCATCCTGTGAGGAATCACCCCCCAGTACAGCGCCATCCGCCGCCGTACGGACTCATATGGAGTCAATGAAACAATTGACGAGTCAGGTCGCTGCTTCGACAGCAAGCGCGCGGTCGTACCCCGTTCGCTAAATGCCACGATGACGCTCGCCCCAATGACCGATGCTGCAGAAGAGGCCGAATTGCAAATGGCTTCCGGGAATGAGCCGGCTCCCCGTGGCGCGTCGGACGAGCGCGTATGCCCCGGTCGAGTCCCTGCTTCTGCGGCTCGAACGATTCGGTCCATGACACGGACTGTTTCAACCGGGTGCTGTCCGATCGCCGTTTCTGAGGAAAGCATGACTGCATCGGTCCCATCGAGCACGGCATTAGCCACATCCGACGCTTCGGCCCTTGTCGGGCGCGTGTGGTGCGTCATGGACTCCAGCATCTGAGTGGCCGTGATCACGAGGCGGCGGCGGCGGTTGGCTTCGGCGATAATGCGCTTCTGTAGGAGCGGAACCGCCTCCGGCCCCATCTCCACTCCCAGATCGCCTCGCGCGACCATCACGCCGTCCGCCTGATCAAGAATCTCGTCCAAGCACTCAATCGCTTCCGGCCTTTCAATCTTCGCAATGATCGGCATGTCGCCGCCCCAGTCGGACACTAATTTCCTTGCGGCCACTACGTCATCGGGACCTCTGACAAACGAGACGGCCACATAGTCCACCCCTTGCGCGATGCCGAACCGGAGATCCTCCCGATCTTTGTCTGTCAGAGTGGGGGAGCTGATGCGAGTATCCGGCAAGTTCATGCCCTTGTGCGAGGTGAGTCGTCCGCCGGTCACGACTCCGCACTCGACGGTGCCGCCGATAATCCGATCAGCAATCAGCTCGATTAACCCATCGTCAATCAGGATACGGGCGCCTGGCTGGACATCCCGCACCAGGTATTGGTACGACACCGGAATCTCAAGCATGCCGGACGGAGCGATAGACTGTGCGCCGAGTTGACCGCCTGACCGGAGCAGAGTCGTCACCATCCTCACAGTCTGGCCGGCACCCAGATCGAGCCCGCCCTGATCGACTTCTCCAACCCGGATCCTCGGTCCTTGCAGGTCCTGGATGATCGCCACCGCCACATGCCGACGATCCGCTGCGTCGCGAATGGCCTTGACCGCGCGCGCATGCGAATCGTGGGTCCCATGAGAAAAGTTGAGGCGCGCCACGTCCATGCCGCTTTCAATTAATTGATCCAGCAAGGCGGGCGAATCGCTGGCGGGGCCAATGGTGCACACGATTTTAGCTTTACGCATAGACAATGCTGTTACTGGTCATTGGTCAATCGGGATGCGCGCCGCTCGAGACAGACGGGACGAGCGAGGGTTCGAGGCCCGAAGTTCGAGGGTTTCGCTCTTCTCGCGATGTTGTCCAGGAATGCCATTCTAGCAAACGACCTCTACGCCCACAACGCAACCCCGCTACGGAAGCTCGCTTCCGTGCATTCGGGCGAAGATCTCCCAGTCGAACTGCTTTGGTGCCACAGCGTGGAGTGGGATCGCCTCGATAGTGCCTGGCCCGCGATAGGCCAACATGCATCCGACCACCCGCTCCGGCTCCTTGACGAGACGGCGAATCGCTTCATAGGCCAGATCTTGTCCGATGGTCTTGTCCTCGGGGGTCGGGGGCGCTCCCCGTAACGTGTGCCCGAGAATCGTGGCTTTGGTTGCAGGGGCGAGGCAATATTCACCGGGGCGTGCCTGAAACTGTGGCCACGTGGTAAGTGTGCTGGCGACATACTCGACAAGACCGCGCACGCCGCCATCGGGGTGATGGCGATGGGGCGTCTGTTCTGCCACCACAAACAGATGGCTTTTGTTCGCGACGCCCAAGGTGCGGTTGAGCGTGCCCAGGATGAAGTCGTCGATATACGCGTCGGGATCGGGATGCTCGTTGACCAAGAGGCCTTCAGCTCTGGCCTGATACGCACAGGCGAGGGCGAGATGGCCGGATCCCGCCCCCATAATCTCGACGAAAAAGACGCTGCCCATGGCGGAACTAGTGGCCTTCAGCGACTCGATGGATTGATTCGCAAGAGACACGGCCGAATGAAAACCCAGGGAGGTCGTCCCCGCGAGATTATTATCGATCGTGCCTGGCAACCCTACTGCCTGGACCCCAAATCCTTCGTAGAGCGCCCGCGCTCCTCGCAGACTCCCGTCCCCACCAATGACCACTAAGGCGCCGTCTTCCATGTATGGCTTGAGATGCCGCATGGTGGCCTGCTGCACTTGCTCGTCCTTGAAATCTTCGAAGCGGCTGCTCCCAATCGGACTGCTCGCATGGCTGCCCATACCGCGGGTATCGTCCTCAGTCACCGCTTCGATCCAGTTGTTGGCCAGACCTAAGAACCCGTGCCGGGCGAAGTAGACTTCCAGGCCAAACCGGTGTCCTGTCACGCGCAGTTCTTTCAACGCGGCGCCGGCACCGGCGAAATCGCCACCCGAAACCAATGCCACGATCCGCTTGATCTGTCGGGGCTTGAGCGTGATCCGGTCTCTGCGTTCACGCTCGACCTTCACCCAGGTCTCCCGCGCCGCCCGTTCCCGCGCTGACAGACCCACGGCGGTGGAATAGCCGGATAAGAGTCCCTGTTCGTAGGTCAGCAGAACGACGTTATCCTGTCCCTCCTTATATTCGCCAAACTCGGTGAAGGCTTCGCGAAAGGGACGAGGATCGAGATAAATCATGAGCGCCCGGAGCGTGGAGCTGTGGCTGTACACACACACGGCCTTCCCCTGGTGAGAATGACCCAACCGGCGGAAGCCATCGACAATATCCACATAGACATCGAAGAAGGAATGTCCGCCCGGGTAGCTGTAGAGGGGATGTTTGATCAGGCGCTTGGCAGTCTGCACGTCCACCCCGAATGCCTTTGCGGCCTCCTCGGCTTCCACCTTCTTCTCCAGACCTGTCACCCATCCGAAATCCTGGGAGTCTAATGAGGGATCACAGGCGGGTGAGAGTGCCTCAGCATGGTGCGCTTGCGCCTGCATCAGCTTCGCGATCACCCGCTCATACAGTTGCCGCGTATTGGGGCTCTGGCTCACCAGATGAACGAAGGTGCGCGGATCAAGGTAGTTGTCAATGCGCAGGAAGTCCAATTGTTGCCCGACCACGCCCAGCATCCGAGCCAGGGCTGCACCGACTGCGTCGGCTTTGGGGACGCCTCGCTCAGGATCCAACACGTTCGCGAGGCGGCGCCCGACTCGATAGGTGCCGCTCTCCACGCGTGAGATACCATGACGCATCGTGAACAGGAGCGTGCGACCGGTTAAATCGCGCGGCAAAAGCCAAAACCGATCCTCGCCCAAGTCCAGCACGATACGATCCTCGACCAACTGTGGCGTCAGTTGCGCGCGCGGCACGATAGCCACCGGCCGGCGATGCGCCGGCTTCTGCACTGACCCGATCGGCACGCGGAAGAGCGGGGTCAACTCGCCTGCCGCGAGAAGAGCATTCCAGGCGGCAAAGAACACCAGTTCATCGCCCCGGCAACCCTCTTCGATCACCGCGCGACGGGTAGCCCGATACTCCTCCGCCCCGGGAAAGCCCCCTGATGCACGGCGCACAAACGCCCTGATCTTCTCCATGGCGTCGCGAGTTCGCTGTGGTCGATCGATTGAGGAAGTCGGGATAGGTGGGAGCGCAATTCCCTCACCGGCGGTACGACGCGCCAGCATCTCTCCGTAGGCCAGAAGCCCTTCGACTGTCACAAACTCAAGCCGGTCCACTGCGGATTCCAATCTGTACCTCGTTGGCTCGTCCTAGCGTAAGTCAGCATCGTGCCTGCCCGATCTGCCCGTATGGTGGCCGGGAGATGCCGGACTGGCGAACATCCTCAACAGGATGCATACATTGGATGCTACGCTGGCGAATGAGCGATAGCAACAATTCCCGACCTCGAACGCCCACTTCTTTCACGCCCGTTGATCCTCCCAGATCGTGCGTGCTAGGGTTCGTACCGTGCTGCCTCGCCCCGAAATACGAACGCGAAACTATGGATGGAACTTGGAAGATTTATGGAATACTCGTCGTCTGAACCGACTGTACCGTCTGCCTCTGTCCCGTCCGTTCAGTCCGCAGGGCCCGAACGTTCATGCCATTGAGTGAGACACCATGACTCCGAAACACACAGTGCCATTGACCGCCTATCTCCAATCGACGAAGGCCCCATGGACCTCATTGCTGATGGTCACAACCGGGCGGCGCGCCGAATCGCTGGTGCGCCCTCCGACCGGGTTGTCGCTGAAGGTCATCCAGGGCCGTCACTGCAGGACGCCGGCAAATCTGTTTGCGGAATTCGCACGGGCATTGGAGTTCCCCGACTACTTCGGCCACAACTGGGACGCCTTGGAGGAATGTCTGGCCGATCTGGAATGGCTGCCGGCCAAGGGCTATATTCTGCTCATCACCGATGCGGCCCATGTATTATCCGACGACGAAGCAGAGTATGAAACTTTCCTTGAGATCTTGAGGGATGCGGGAGAAGCCTGGGGAAACGAACAAGCGGAAATGGGCGCGCGACGAGCAACGCCCTTTCACGTGCTGTTCGCTGTATCGGAGCGGGAAAAAGCCAAGCGAGCCCACTGGGGGATGAAAGAAATCAATGCGGAACCGACTCGGGAGCTGGGAATACGGCGTAGGACTCCTTCAAGACGGACCTAACCCGCATTATTCTCCTTCGCCGAACGGTAAGATTGAAGCCGGCGGGATTGACCAGAAGATGCTCCTGTCCTACGGTCGCATCTTCTTGGTCACGTTCAGCAAGCCTGTCCAGCGGAAAAGCGCAGAAGATATTCCGGTCGCGACTTCAGAGTGTGGGGCTGTGTGAATCGATGCCTGCCAGCGGGCTTCGAGGTCGTGGCGATGAACGACGCAAATCCCATGTGTTTCCCGAGCATCGTCGAGAGGCACCTTCTCACCCACCAGCTCGGGTTTCCCTTCTTGTCGGCACCACGAACAGACAATCTTCATCGCTGATCCCTTAATCGCTCTCTAGAATTGCGGATAATACCTGCCTAACTAGGCAAGAGTCGAGCCGCTCTCGATTGGTAGCATGAATCGGCACATTTGCAAGGGATTACGAACAGTCCCTGCCTCGCAGCAAAACGGCCTGTACCAAAAATGTTGAGAACCGCTTCTCTTCAGACATTTTTTGGCCCCGGTCGCCTTAATCACACCGCATAATCCTCCTCATTCTTGACCGAGGCTCGACTGCGTGATACTGTGCGCCCCCATTATGAAAACCACTCGTTCAGCCAAGCTGTTTGCCGATGCGCAGCAGTTGATTCCCGGGGGCGTAAACAGTCCGGTGCGCGCCTTTCGCTCCGTCGGAGGCCCACCCCGGTTTATTAAGCGCGCCAAAGGCGCACGCCTCTACGACGTCGATGGGAACATCTACATCGACTATGTCCTGTCATGGGGTCCGATGATTTTGGGCCATGCCTTCCCATCGGTCATCAGCACCATCAAGAAGGCCGCCGCAAACGGAACCAGTTACGGCGCGCCGACCGAACTGGAAGTCATTCTCGCCCGCATGATCCACCAGGCCTTCCCATCGATGGAAAAGGTCAGGCTGGTCAGCTCCGGCACCGAGGCGGTCATGAGCGCGATCCGTGTCGCGCGTGGCTTTACGAAGCGAGACAGTATTCTGAAATTTGAAGGGTGCTATCACGGCCACAGCGATTATTTGCTGGCGAAGGCCGGTTCAGGTCTGGCCACGTTGGGGATCCCGGATTCGCTTGGAGTTCCGGCTGACTTTGCGAAGCACACCTTGACCGTCCCGTACAACGACATCCGAGCGGTTCAACAGATCGTCAAGGAACATCGGAGTACGTTGGCCTGTATTATTCTGGAGCCGATCGCGGCGAACATGGGCGTCGTGCCGCCGACGCCTGGATTTCTCCAGGGGTTGCGCCAGTTGACGACGGAGAACGATATCTTATTGATTTTCGATGAAGTGATCTCCGGCTTTCGCGTGAGCTACGGGGGAGCCCAAACGCTTTACAGCATTACTCCTGATCTGACGGTGCTGGGGAAAATCATCGGCGGAGGATTGCCGGTCGGCGCCTATGGAGGGCGGAAAGAGATCATGGATCTGATCGCGCCGTTGGGGCCGGTCTATCAGGCAGGGACGTTGTCGGGAAATCCGTTAGCCGTATCCGCCGGCATAGAAACGCTCAAGCAACTCAAGGCCCGCGGGGTCTACAAGATGCTGGAAGAGAAATCAGCAGCTCTGGCCAAAGGGATTGGTGACGCGGCCAAGAAAGCCGGTGTGCCGCTCACGCAAACCAGAGTCGGCTCGATACTTGGGGCCTTCTTTACGTCAGGCCCGGTGGTGGATTGGAATACCGCGAAACTGTCGGACACGAAGCAATACGGGCAATTCTTTCACGCGATGCTGGAACAGGGGGTGTACTTGCCCCCTTCTCAATTCGAGGCCGCCTTCCTCTCGACCGCTCACTCGACCCGTGATATCGAATACACGATCAAAGCCGCCCGCTCCGCAATGAAGGGCTTATAGCCGATAGGAGATGGCATATGCCAGAGGCCGAAGAGCTTGTGGCTGCTCGTTGCGGCTGTATCCAGAGAGATACTCGCCGAAGCGGTTTCGGTACAGCATTGTTTTTACCAGGGTGTTTAAAGCTGTCGTCCGGCAAGGCCGCAGCGGAGAGCAAGGCCGAGGCGTACTCGGAGTACGTTGAGGCCTTGCTCGATGCGAGAACGCAGCCGGCGGCGGCTTTCAACATCCTGGCTATTCGTCGTCCTCGTCTTCCGCGTCAAGCACCTCCTGTCGCTTCTGTTCTTCCATCGCGTTATGCAGAAGCATCCGGACAAACATCGAATAGAGCGAGCCTTTCTCCAGCGTCCCACCTGGAGGAATCGCGATCTTGCCTTCCTTAATCATGCGATCCATCCAGACCTTTTGATCGGGTGCGATCAAGATCGGAATCTCGATCAGCCCCACACGTCCCATCATATCCATAGGAGCCTCCGTGAAATCGTGAAGCAGAACTCGTGAACGTATCTCGCGAACGACGAGATACGAGCGATGAGAAACGTTGTCATTCCAGCATGCGGATTTTTGTATTGTCAACCAGACCACTCTGGCATGGAGTGTGCCTTCCGTAAGCATCATGGCAGAAGGTCGAACCACGTTTGGTGCACTCATCGCCGTCTGCTGCGTCCTGATCTTCCCCCATCAGGTCCCAGCACAACCATCGACTGTCCCACACTCATCATTGTCCACAAGGCCCTTGGCTCCCGGGACAACCGAGTCTGAGCTTCGACCGTCTTGTGACCTCTGCCGGAAACCAGACGCACGGGCGGGAAGCGATCTTCGTCCTCATCGACTTCACCGCGAGAAAGGATTGCGTCCGCACAAGAACGCGAAGGGAACCCATCGCTCATTGGGCCAAAGCCTCAAGTCGACGTTGCCCCGTCATCCATTCGCGGCCCCAGAAATTCAGCGACAGCAGGATTCGCAAACAAGCGGACCTGCTGAGTAACTACGCTGGGCGTCACAGAAGACTCTTTCCAAAGCGTACACAGCCCAAAAGAATCTACGATCGTGTCATCGCCGACATCGTTGTCGATGGGTATTCTGAGCGAAGATGCTCAACCGAGAAAGGTACGCGAAGTCTCAGGCCAATAGCAGTATGCTCACGCACAAGTGCTTGACACTGTTCCCATAAGCGATGATAGTGTCCGGACCTTTGATTCGACAGAGATCACAGGCCTACGATCCTTCTCACAGCCCACTCGACAGTTACAGCGCGGCAATTATCATGGCTCGCCCTAGCTCATGGTGTGTGACGTTTGTGGCGGTGCTCCTACTGTGCTCATCCCTGCACGCCGCTGAGCGCTCGGCTACGTCGCAGCGAGAGATCGCCCATCTTCTTGCCTACCTCGAACACTCAGGCTGCACCTTCTTGCGGAACGGGACATGGCATGAACCGAAGGAAGCTCGCGCCCACCTTGAAGGGAAATACGAATATCTGATGGAGAGATCGATGGTCAACTCTGCTGAAGACTTTATCGAACGTGCGGCATCAAGCAGTAGGATGAGTGGAGAACATTACTTCGTTCAGTGCCCTGGCCAAATCAAGGTGACTAGCGGTGGCTGGTTGCGAGCCGAACTCTCGCGCTTTCGTCTGTCGAATACGGTAGAAGACAAATGAGCCAGGCTCCAACCAGCGGCTCACCCGGCGCGCTATGATTCGCAACAGCCTCGTCTTCCCGCGCTCATCCCCCCTCTTGCAGGCCCCTGTGAACTGCCGTAGATTGCCCGCGGATGGGGTGTCTTGACTGATGGGGAGCTTCTGGCCCACGTACGTGCGTTGACCGTCGACCCACGCTTTGTACGGCACTTTCACCAACTCGCTGCCTTGCGTGATGTGACGGATGTCGAAGTCACTGCTTCCACTGTCAGAGAAATGGCGAGGCTGAATCCCTACGGGGACGGTTCCCGACGCGCCGTGGTGGTGACGAGCGACGTGTTGTTCGGCATGGCACGCATGTACAAAATTTTGCGGGACGAACCGACTGACCAGCTAGAGATCTTCCGGAAACTGGATGACGCCCTTCGCTGGCTTGGGATCCTCAACGCAAAAGAAGAATTGCTTTCCCCCCTTCTTCAAGCGCCTCCGATTCCCGAAATAAAATAGCGCCGTCGCCGAACATTCAATCCTGTCGCCGGAGTTGTTGCCGTCGGAAAGCATCGGGACAGGGACAACCGCAGACGGCGTGGCAGTCGAGACCAACCATGTTGAATCATGCGGACCAGTAGCATTCAATCCCTCTGGCTTGGTAAATTGGGGCCATGACCACGCCACCTACCCATTTGCTGGAGCGAATCAGGCCATTGTGTTTCGGCGGCAATCCGAGCCTGTTGCGGGCCCGGTCGCAGCGCTTGGATCGATAGCCGCCATGTCCCACGAAGCCACACTCATCTACAGCGAGGCGCTTCTGCGTCACGCGGTGTTCGCATTTTGGCGGCGCTCCGTAGGCGTCGGCTTTTTCGTTGCGCTTCTTGTTGCCGCACTCGGTCTCGGCGTACTTGTTGCGTTAGGCATGGCCTCCTGGATTGTCGGTACGCTTGCGGCCGTGCTGGTGCTGGGCATCGCGTTCGTCACGGTTGTCTACGTCGTTCACTACCGCAACTCGCTGCGCAAGTTCCACCAGATGGACCAGCCTCAAGCCACGTTCCGTGCCGACGAGTCTTCGTTCACCATAAGTTCGGACATTGGCCCTACAACGCTTCAGTGGTCCGCCGTCAAAGAGCTGTGGCAGTTCCCTAGAGTATGGCTTCTGCTGTACTCCAAGTCACAGTTCAGTACGTTGCCGCTCGCGTGCTTGTCGCCAGAAACGCAGGCGTATATTGTGCAGCGCGTTCGTGAATCAGGCGGCCAAGTCGATGGCTAACCCGTCCAGCAATCCGTGAAACGTGAATCGTCGAACGTAGAGGTTTCGGATGAAGAGCAAGTGGCTTGTTATACGAAACCGGATAATACATAGTTAGGCATCACAGGACGCATTGGGGCACTCGAATGACTTCGCCAATCGACACACCTTTAAAGAGAAAGGGCAAGATTTCTTGGTACGTCTACTTCGTTGGGGGGGTCCTCTATACCGTGTTTGCCGTTGTGCTGTTCGTGGATTCGACTTGGCCCGTTCTGGCCTGGATTTGTGCCATCAGTGCGCCGTTGGGCTTTTACTATGCCTGGGGAGCTTGGAAACAAGAGAAACGAAACAGAGATGATGCCTAGTCATGCGCTGCAGTAAACCCGGTTATCGCGCTGTGGTTGCAATCCACGCTCCTCGTGGGCCGGGTCGGTCAGCGTGGGTCATTAGGCACATTCTCGTGGGGTGACACATGCCGGACCTTCCGGAGGAAGTGATCCGAGCGAACGCAATCCTTCGCGAGTACGCCGCGATCCACGACACGATCTTCAAGTTTTCGTGGCGCAAGGCACTCCCAATTCCAGGACTCTTCAAGGCCACTGACTTTGGGACCCTCTTTAGAGACCTCGGTCGGTTGGCGTCCGAACTGGCTGCTCTATCATCAGCATTGAAGGTAGAGTCAGGGTCTTTGGAGGGTTCCCACCAATACACGGCGGCGTTGCTCGAAGCTGTCCAAGCTCTCCGGGAGATCTGCGGGCAGTTCTACGAGAAGAGCCAAGGTGATCTGAGCAAGTATCCAACGGCTGAGTACAGCGCCAACCTCAAGAGCTATGAAGGCCTCATGAATAAATGCCAAGAGCTTGGAGTAGCGCTGAACCAGCACCTACACGGTGAAAGTGCCCAACCAGAGGGTTGAACCGACCGCTCAACTTCGTTGCCATTGGGTATCCACCGCGCTGCGCGTTCCGGCAACCGGTGAACCCCCGTTACGTTGGATGACTCTGGCGATGGCGAAGACCAAGGTGGAGGAGAATACTTATAGTCGGGTTAGGGCTTCTTATTCCTGTCCTTCCTGTCTTTAGCCATCGGGTTTGGCAAGAAAAACCACCAGCCGAGTACGACTACACCGATCGCCATGCCGGCCATGATGAGCCAGCTTCCCAGCGACATTCCATAACCCACCCATTCCGTTTCCATTTCATGACTCCTTATTGACGACGATTATTTTAATACGGCACTCATCGCCTTGTCGAGTCGCTTCACTTTCCCATTTCCATCCGTTGCCGCCAACCTGGCCGATCCTTCAACGACCACACGCCGGCTCTCCCGTTCTCGGACCACGTGCGAAAACGTGAAGGAGGCTGCCGTCATGTCGGAGACGACCGTCTCGATGATCAGCCGGTCGCCATAGCGGGCTGGAGATCGGTAATCCACTTCTGCGTGTACCACGACAAACACCGTGCCTTCTTTCATGAGTCCGGCCACCGATAACCCTCGCTCTTCGAAATACTGCGTCCGCGCCCGCTCGAAATATTTCAGATAATTGCCGTAGTACACCACCCCTCCGCAATCGGTATCTTCATAATAGATTCTGATTTCCATTGTATTGTCAATGCCTTGAATGTTGCAATTGTCGGCTTATAACTAACTACAACTGTTCATGCCATTTTCATCTTCCTATCTGAGACAGTTCAACGGTAATACACCGTTGTTTGGAAAACAACTGTGCAGTAGTGATCGTCGCCCCCTCCGCAAACACAACTTTCCTTCATCTCACTCTGCCAAACTTCCACAGCGTTCAACTTGCCTCGCACGTTTCATTTGACCGTCCCCTTACGGTAACGACCGCGCCACACTCGGGGTAGACACGCCGATATTCTTCGCAATCATCCGTAGCGATCAGACCATGCCACTCACAAGGTGCCGCGAAACCGCTCCGAGTTTCATTTGACCGCCCCCTCAAACGGGAGCACACTGTCGCAATTCCACCCGCAGTAGTCACGATCTATTACAGAGACGACCTAATGAAACGACTGCTCCTAATCATCCCTCTCTTCCTGAGTAGCAGTCCTGCGTATGCCGATTGGGTAGCGGTTGGTGGCAAAGTCGAAGCAGGAATGGGCGCATACGCGGCTCCAGCCAGCATGCGCCGCGAAGAGGATCTGGTGAAGATGGAGGTACTGTTCGACTTCAAGACAACACAAACCAAGGAGGGCGTCTCATATTTGTCGGCAAAGGCGCAAATGGAATATGACTGTGCCGAACAGCGCATTAGGGGGTTTGCGGTTCTGTATTTTTCGGGCAATATTAGGAAGTGGCAATTTGCTTGATCGCGCTTCAGGCAAACGCAAGACTACCAGTTTCACCAGGTAGTCTTGACCAAACTCTGTGGAAAGTCGCCTGCGGCAACAAGTGATCGCGCGGTCAACCTAACTGGTCACTGTGAGGCACATGAAACGACTGATCGCGATAACTCTCCTGGTGTTGAGTAGTAGTCCGGCGTATGCGGAGTGGATAAAAGTTGGTGAGAGCGACGAAGCAGGAAAGACTGTATACGTGGATCCAGCCACCATACGCCGCAACAGTAATCTGGTGAAGATGTGGCAATTCTACGACTACAAGACTGTACAGACCGTGGGGGGTATCAGGTTTTTGACTGCCAAGGAACAATGGGAATTCGACTGCGCAGAGGAGCGCAGCCGGGTGCTTGCGCTCAAGGAATTCTCGGGCAATATGGGAAGTGGAACGGTAGTTTATACCAACTCACAAGTAGGTAAGTGGGTACTAGTCATGCCAGGCAGTATGGGTCAATCTGTATGGAAAATTGCGTGCGGCAAAAAGTGATCTCGCTTGACCGCCTTGGACGACATTCTGAACCATGTTCAGTGTCCTCAAGATTTCCCCGAGCACGCCGGGTTAGAGGCTCAGCATTGGAAACTTGGGCAACGATGTCTCACTGACGCCCGATAGCTTGATGACAACTTCGTACAGCTGCTGCACCCGCTCGGCTTTGACCGGCTCGAAACCGTGGCCGAGGACAGCATGGTTGGCGGCGTCGAGCAGGGGCTTCATCGTCGGCCACTCGCGCAAAAAGGCTTGGCCCATCTGGTCGCCCAATGCGGCCAGTGCCCGAAACTGCGCCTGCAACGGCAATTTGTACTTGCCGTCGAGATCTTCCAGCCAACAGGACCGACAGGTTTCTCGTAGCGCCTGCGGCAATTGCTCCAGCTGCACGTCCCAGGTCTTGATCGTGAATTGCTTGAACAGTTGTCGTTGGGCAAAGGCTTCGAGGGCACGAACGAGCGAGACCATGGCCGCTTCCGGATCGTGCAAGCCATGCAGTCGCCGTCCGGCATGGGCTAGGAGATCGGGGGCTTGCATGTCTTTCACGGGAGCAGGATCGAGAACGAGCTTTTCCAAGAATCCCGCATTCGCTTTGATAGCTGGTAACAGCGACGTGAGTCCTGGTAGTCCGCCCCACAGGGACGCCATCTCGAAGGCCTTCACGGCAATCCTGAGTTTCTCCCAGGCTTGACGATAGTGAAATCGCTCCCACAGATCGTAGCCATCAGCCAGGTCTCCGAAGGCACGATAGAGCGGTTTCTGCCCGCCGCTCACCCGTGCTTCGACCTCGCGGAACAGCTTCGCCGCTGCGGCAAACAATCTCCGGTTGAACAGCTCACAGCCCTCGCGACGTGAGACAGATGCCGCCTCATCCCACGGATTCCCCTGCGTCCATACGAACGGCTGTCCGGCGATATCAATCCTGTCCCCCTCCTGTCCCTCTTGCGCCGGCACGAGCGACACGATCCGCGAACTCATCGGCATGGTGACCAACGTCAGTGCACCCGCCATGGCTGGTGTGGCCCCCGTCACATCGACGACGAGCTCGCCTGACTGCACATCCCATGTACGCAACATCTCCGGGAGTGTCCTAGCGAGCGTCTGATAACAGCCGACAAATTCGCAGGTCTTCGCCATCACCACCCAGTCCCACCGTCTAGGCATGTGCTCGATCTTCGGCTGGACCTCGGACTCTACGAGCGATTTCGCCCCTTCAGGCAGCACGAAGCAGAGCGAATCCGGTTGCAGACGATTAATCGAATAGACCGCCGTCGCCACATGGTCGGTGAGCGCGATCACTAAGGCTTTGACTGGTTGGTCGTGCGCCATGACGCGCGGACTATAACATAGGACGGCGTAAAAGCCTTCCGGCTTCGTTCTCGCTTCGCTCTCAGGAACTGAAGTGTTTTCTTCCGCCCTATGAGTCATCGCCACATTGAGCGATCAATTCACTCCTGCGAATCACGTTTGACAGGTGACAGCAGGTTGCCTAGAATCGCTACCCATGAAAGAGCGTGTACTCAGCGCGTTTTCCGAAAGCACGACCGTCAAGCAACAGTTCGCGCACGAGCATGCCGATCGCATCGTGCAAGTCGTGAAGCTGATCGCCACAGCCTTTCGCCAAGGACACAAAATCTTATTGTTCGGCAATGGAGGCAGTGCCACAGATGCGGCCCACCTCGCCGCCGAGTTCGTCGGGCGGTATAAACGGGAGCGTGCCCCGCTCCCGGCCATCGCCCTGGCCACCGACATTGCCGCCATCACGTCCATCGCCAACGACTACGGCTTCGACGAACTCTTTGCCCGCCAAGTTCGCGCCCATGGACAAAAAGGCGACATCGCCATTGCCATCAGCACCAGCGGCAATTCACCCAACGTGTTGAAGGGTGTGGACGCCGCGCGGGCTTGTGGCCTCACTACCATTGGCTGGACCGGGGGGACCGGCGGGAAACTGGCTGGTCTGGTGGAATATCTGTTCGTCGTGCCCTCAACGGTCACGGCCCGCATTCAAGAAAGTCACATCACGCTCGGCCACGTCCTGTGTGAACTCATCGAGGAACAGCTCCTTGGCAAAGCCTCCTGACCGGCAGCGGCCCCCTGTCACGGCTCCGAGCCTGATCCCGCCGATCAACGTGACGGATCTCACGACCTATCCGCTCAAAAAACGGTACAGCAAGGTCCGCGTCTCAGACTGTGCTCGCCCCTGGCACCGTGGGGACAGCTTCAGCCAATTCTATCGCTCCCTGCCGGATATCCTCGGCGTGAAAACTTTGCGCGCGGTCGCCAAAGCCGTTGCAAGGGCCCATCGCAAAGGCCGACCGGTTATCGTGGGAATCGGCGCACACGTCGTCAAAGTCGGATTGAGTCCGATTCTCGTGGATCTCATGCGGCAAGGAATCGTGTCGGCCGTGGCCATGAACGGCGCCGGGATCATTCACGATTTCGAATTGGCGCTCATGGGGCACACGTCTGAGGAAGTCGACGCGGAGATTGACGAGGGACGCTTCGGGATGGCGGAAGAAACCGGCCGCATGCTGAACGAGGCGATCGCCCGCGGGGCCCACGATCGCGAGGGGCTCGGCGAATCCGTCGGTCACTACATCAACCGACGTCAGGGGCAGTTTCCCCATCGCGAAACGAGCATCCTGGCGACCGGAGCACGGCTCGGTATTCCGGTGACCGTGCACGTCGCCATCGGTACCGACATCATCCATATGCATCCTGCCGCGGACGGATCCGCCATTGGCGCGACCTCGC
This sequence comes from Nitrospiraceae bacterium, assembly GCA_035632975.1. Classification (GTDB taxonomy): domain Bacteria; phylum Nitrospirota; class Nitrospiria; order Nitrospirales; family Nitrospiraceae; genus Palsa-1315. The sequence goes on along the minus strand of DASQFV010000099.1, from coordinate 22,332 downwards.
TGCTGGACTTCCGACGGCTTGCTGCCGTCGTGTCAGGGATGGAGGGGGGCGTGTATCTCAATCTCGGCTCTGCCGTCATTTTGCCGGAAGTCTTCCTCAAAGCGGTGTCACTGGGACGCAATCTTGGTCATGATCTGACCGACATTACGACCGTGGACATGGACTTCTTGGCTCACTACCGCCCGCTCACAAACGTGGTGCGTCGGCCGACCCAGAAGGGTGGTAAAGGTTACTCTCTGATCGGCCACCACGAAATCATGGTGCCGTTGCTGGCCGCGGCGGTGCACGAAGAATTGGGGTAACCCCTTTCGCATGTCTCGACGCCAATCCCCTCCAGTGACCTCGCAGCATCTGACCCAGATGTGGAGCGAACTGAATGGCCGCTACTTCGCGGGCCTGCTACCCCCGATCGATCTCGTCTGGAGCCGCCGGCTGACCTCTTCGGTCGGCATGTTCGTGAGTTGTCGAGGGCCGCGGCCCCGACTGGATCGGGATGGTCTTCGCCCGCCAACCAGACGCGAGATTCGCCTGTCCCTTCCCCTATTCCATCAAGTTGTCCAGCGGAGCGAGTACGGCGAGCAGGAGATCGTGAGTACGCTGGCGCACGAAATGATTCATCAATGGCAATACGACATCCTGAAGCGGCGGCCGAATCATGGAGCGGATTTTCTCCGCAAGATGACCGAGATGAATCGGGACGGCACCCTGGCGATCACCATCTACCATTCGTTAAAGAAGGAAGTTCTCGCCCTGGCGCGATTTGCCTGGCGCTGTCGGCGATGCGGCCGAGTGTACCGACGCCAGCGACGGACGATTCAGCCGCGTCGGCACCATTGCGGCATCTGTCGGGGATTGTTACAGGAACTGAACCCGTCACACGTCAATCGGCATTCGGCATTCGTGGAAAACAAGGAACAATCCTCCTGTGCCGTAGCGACCAGACAGAACGGACAACTGGAACTGGCTTTTTCTCCATCCGAGGGTCTAGTCTCCTCTTTATCCGAGGCGAGTACCATCATATCTTCTCTGCAATTGACGAATGACCTTTGACCTGTGACGATGTTCGATGATGCGTTGGTCGCGCCAGATCCTCTTCGGGGACGTCGACGCCATGTTCGCCTCAGCGGCCGTGGTGAAGGACCCGAGCCTCGCCGGTAAACCGGTCGCGGTCGGCGGTCCACCGCCACGTGGGATCATCGCCGCGGCCAGCTACGCCGTGCGGCCATTCGGCATCCACTCGGCGATGCCGACAGCGAAAGCCCTCCAGCTCTGTCCCAACCTCATTCTGCTTCCTCCTGATCGGCCCCTGTATCGACAGCTGCATGATGCGATGCGGGCCGTGACCGATCAGTTATTCCCGCTCACCGAATGGAGCAGCATCGACGAGTTTTATGCCGACACGACACAGATCCAGACCCGCCATCCCGATCCTCGCTCACTCGGACAACTCGTGAAGGATACGCTGTCCGAGGCCACGGGATTGCGCTGCACCATCGCCGTCGCGACCGGCAAGACCGTCGCCAAAATTGCAGCGGATAGTCACAAGCCGGATGGACTGGTGACGGTCCCACCGGGTACGGAAGAAGCATTCTTAGCGCTGCGGCCTCTGCGCGCACTGCCGGGGATCGGTCCCAAAACCGCCGCGCGCCTGGAACCGCTCGGACTCAAGACAATCGGCGAGCTGTTGGACCAACGCTGGGATCAACCCTTGCGTCATATCTTCGGCACGCGACTCCACTGGATTCGAGAACTGGCGCGGGGGATCGACCACGAACCGGTGGTGGCCGATCGCGAATCCAAAAGCCTCAGCCACGAGATCACATTCGAACACGATACACATGATCGCCCGTTTCTTGAGCGAACCCTGCGCGGATTCCTCCGCGACCTGGCGCGGGAGCTCCGACAGGAAGGCTTGGCCGCCGGATCCTGCACGTTGAAGCTGAAAACCGCCCGTTTCGCCATCACAACCAAGCAGCATCGCTTTCCGCACCCGCTGAACTACGATCCCGAGATGTGGCCGACCGTCCAACAAGGACTACGGGAAGTCATTCGGCTCGGCACCGAGTACCGCTTGGCCGGGCTCGCGCTCTCCTCCTTGACACCCGCGCCGCCCGGGCTGTTCGACCAACGGCGGACGAAAGCCATCGAGGCGATGGACGCGCTGATTGCCAAGCACGGGTCGTCGGTGATTGGGTTAGGCGGCGTGAGCCACGACGAGACCGAGTAGTGTTCCGTCTCTTTCCATCCGCGCGCACAGTCGGTATGATGCAGATATGTCCGTGAAAGTTGTGACCAGAGACCAGCTCGTCCTACTTCTACAAGCGGCGCGGACCCAAGGGAAACGTATCGTGTTCACGAACGGCTGTTTTGATCTCATGCACGTGGGCCATACGCGCTACCTCCGGGCCGCGAAAGACCTGGGCGACCTGCTTGTCGTCGCCGTCAACAGCGACGCGTCCGTCCGGAGTTTGAACAAGGCACCGGATCGGCCGATCGTCTCGGAAGCGCAGCGAGCGGAAGTGGTCGCTGCGCTCGGCTGTGTCGATTATGTGATCCTGTTCGATGAACCGGACCCCCAGGGCCTGATCGCCGCATTGCAGCCGGATGTCCTCGTCAAAGGCGGAGATTGGGCGGTGGAACGCATCGTCGGCCGCGAGATCGTCGAAGCGCGCGGCGGAGTCGTCCGTACCATTCCTTTGGTCCCCGACGTCTCCACCACATCGCTGATCCAACGCATTCGCTCAACCACAACCTAGCCTAAGCAGTGTCCGATACTACCCACACCCATTCAGTGTCCCAGTGGTACATTCCTGTCGTCGCGGCACTGGCAGACGAAACAGGCCGTCCCTCTATCACCGGCTTGTACGGTTCCACCGCCGGGCTTGCCCTCACCACGCTCCTGCATCCTCAGTCGGGCACATTGGGAAATCGATCCTGGCTGATCGTTACAAGGTCGGACGAGGCGGCTGAACGCCTCTTTGATGATCTGCACTTTTTCCATGATCTCATCGGTCTTTCGACGGCTCCCCTCGCCCTGTTCCCGAGATGGGAAACCTTGCCATACGAGGGCAGCGCGCCCCATGTCGGTCTGATCGCGCGCCGCATGAATACCCTGCGTCACATCCGCACCGCGCCACAGACCTGCCTGGTCACCTCCATCGCGGCCCTGATGCAACGGCTGTTACCTGTTACGACCTTCACCCGCACTACTCTGCAATTCAAGCTGCTTGGCACGATCGAGCGGGAGTCCCTCACCGGAGGGCTCTTACGTCTCGGTTACCGGCGGGTCTCAGTGGTGGAAATCCCGGGCGAGTTTAGTATTCGAGGCGGCATTGTGGATATTTTCTCGACGGCCTATGCCGACCCGCTCCGTGTCGAGTTTCTTGGCGAAACCGTCGACTCGCTCCGCCTGTTCGATCCAGCCACGCAGAAATCCACCGCGAAGCTTGATCGAGCGGTCGTCCTTCCCGCGCGGGAATATCTCCGTGCAGAGACTTCGCCGGATGCCCTCGCTCCCATTCCGGCGGATGCCGAATGGCGTGCGCCGGACCTCTATCCCAACATGGAGACCCTCTTCGATTATTTCACTGAACAGCCTGTATTGGTCCTGGATCAGCCGGCTGCGTTGACAGGAGCCTGCGTGGACCTTTGGAGCAAGATCGACGACGGCTATCTCCGCCACGCCGATCGGGAGACCGGCGCCCCCTACCCGTCACCGGAGCGATTGTTTCTCTCCTGGCCGGAACTCATGGATCGCACGAACGGCTGGCCCATGCTCGCCCTCGAACCGCTCACCGCGAGCGATGCTTCCTGGAATCCGGTCCAGACCTTTCCCGCTCAGATCCCGGCCAGCGCCGGTCTCGGGGCTCGTGGGATGCCCTTCAGCCAGACCCTGGCGATCATGGATCGCTTGCGAGAAGAGTGCCGCGTGGTGCTCGTCGCAAGAAGTCGCGGCCAAGTGGATCGCTTGCTGGCGCTCTTACGCGAACACGATGTGCCGGCGACGGAATGGACAGTGGGGGCCTGGACCGCTTCCAGTAAAACCAAAGCGCCGTTTTACGTCTTGCGCGGCGATTTATCTGCGGGACTCCTCGCACCGGACTTGCGCTTGGTCGTTCTGACGGAAGAAGAACTGTTTGCCAAAGGCGCGCGCCACAAGCCGCAAGCCAAGAGTAAAGCCGCGACCTTCCTCTCCTCGTTGGAAGATCTCAACGTGGGCGACTATGTCGTCCATGTTCAACATGGCATCGCTAAATATCAAGGCCTCAAACGCCTCTCGGTACAAGACTTCGACAGCGACTATTTGATCCTGGAATTCGCCGGAGGCGACACGCTGTACGTCCCGCTGGAGCGGCTCAACCATGTGCAGCGGTATAGCGGAGCGGAGGGTCATGCGCCGCGCCTTGAACGTTTGGGCGGCACCAATTGGGCCAAAACGACCGCGCGTGTGAAGCAAGACATCGAAGAGATGGCCCACGAGTTGGTTGACCTCTATGCCAACCGTGAACTTGTGACACGCCATGCCTATGGATTCGACAGCACGATGTACCACGAGTTCGAGGCTGCGTTTGAGTATGAAGAAACGGCGGATCAACTCAAAGCGATCGAAGATATTACGCATGACATGGAATCCAGGAAACCCATGGACCGATTGGTGTGCGGCGATGTCGGGTACGGAAAAACGGAAGTGGCCATGCGAGCAGCCTTCAAGGCCGTAGAAGACAATCGCCAGGTGGCGGTACTCGTCCCCACAACCCTGTTGGCTCACCAACATTACGACAACTTCTCAGACCGGTTCGCCCCGTTTCCGGCTCGCGTGTCCTTGCTCTCCCGATTCCAATCACCGAAGGAGGCCAAAGTCATTCTCAAAGACGTGGCAGCCGGAAAGATTGACGTGGTGATCGGAACGCACCGGCTCCTCCAGAAGGATGTGGTGTTCCGCAATCTGGGCCTGGTGGTCATTGACGAAGAACAGTGGTTCGGTGTCAAACACAAGGAGCGATTGAAGCAACTCCGGACTCAAGTCGACGTCTTGACACTTACGGCCACCCCGATTCCTCGCACCTTGCAGATGGCCATGGCGAGCGTGCGTGATCTCTCGATCATCGAGACCCCTCCGGCGGGCCGCTTGTCCATTCGCACGCAGGTCGTCCGATCGAGTGACACGCTTATCCGGGAGGCGATGTTGCGCGAACTGGGGCGGGGCGGGCAGGTCTACTTCATCCATAACCGAGTCGAAACGATGGAGAAGACCGGAGCGTGGCTCCAACAACTGGTGCCCCACGCGCGCATCGTGATGGCCCATGGGCAGATGAACGCCAAACCACTCGAAGCCGTGATGTTGAAGTTCTTTCGCCGAGAAGCGGATGTGTTGATCGCCTCGGCCATTATCCAATCGGGCATCGACGTGCCCCATGCCAACACGATCTTCGTCAATCGTGCTGACATGTTCGGCCTCGCGCAGCTGTACCAATTGCGCGGGCGAGTGGGACGAAGCGGCGACCAAGCCTACGCCTACTTCCTGGTTCCCGATGAGGGACAGTTAAGCGAAGACGCCCAGAAGCGCCTCACCGCCATTCAACAATTTACCGAACTGGGCGCCGGCTTCCGCATCGCCGCGGCGGATATGGAAATCCGTGGCGCCGGCAACCTTCTCGGGAAACAACAATCTGGACATATCGCTGCCATCGGACTCGATCTGTACATGCAGATGGTGGAGCAGGCTGTCCAGCGCCTCAAGGGCCAGGTGGTGGAAGAAGAGCCGGACCCCACCCTCCGGCTTAACGTCTCCGCCTTTATTCCGGATGACTACGTCGCCGATCCCCACCAGCGCCTCTCGTGCTACAAGCGACTCTCGTCCTGTAGTCAAGTCGGAGATCTCGCCTTACTCCATGGCGAAATACAGGATCGGTATGGGTTGGCCCCGGACTCCGTCGAGCGACTGTTCGAAGTCATGCAGGTGCGGCTCCAGGCCAAGGCCTTGCGCCTGAGCACGATCGAACTCAAGACCCACTCCGTCGTCGTCACGCTCGACGCCAAGAGCCGGGTCTCAAGCCAAGCGATTCACCGGATGATGGACCGGTACAAGAAGCGAGTGTGCTTCCTGTCTCCGCTCTCGTTCGAGCTCCAGATGCCGCATCAGGACTGGCCTTCCACGTTTCGAGAACTCACCGCAACCTTGCAAAGCCTGGGAGGCTGTGATACCAACACCACGAGGTCCCCGCAATCATCTCGCTAACAAGGTCTCACGCGCCTATGACTCGAGCATCGAATGGATCCGTGAACGTCGTCGCTATCCGCCTCGTCACTCTGCTCGCCGGCGCCATCGGTGGCACCTTCCTATTACTCACCGGCTGTGCGCCACCGCCCGAGGATGGCGTGCTGGCCCTTGTCAATGGCCGACAGATCACGCAGACCGAATTCGAAACCCGTTGGGGAGAACTGGCCGAGGCCACCAGGGCGCGGTACCAGAAAGAAGGGGGAAAGCGCCTCTTCCTCGACGAACTCATCACCCGAGAACTGCTCATGCAGGAAGCGCGCAAGCTAGGACTCGACCAGAACGATGCCATCCGCGATCGAGTGCAACGCTACCGGGAACAACTGATCCTCGACGAGCTCCTTAAGGATCGGATCAAAGCCAAGGTTGAACTCTCGAAGGAGGAATTGGACGCCTTTTACGAGGAGCATGCCAACGAACTCTTAACACCATTGAAAGTGAATGTGTCGCAGATGCTGCTGCCCAATTTTCCGGCCGCGAAGGATCTTGAAAAGCAGGTGAACCAAGGGGGGGACTTCGCCAAGTTTGCGCAGCGCTATTCCGTCGACTTCAAAACAAAAGCGAAAGGAGGCCATCTCGGCCCCTATCGCAAGGGGTTGGTCATCCCCGAAGTCGACGCAGTCATTCATACCCTCAAGCCCGGAATGATCAGTGCGCCGATCAAGACGGACGGCGGCTATTACCTCGTTATGATTTCGGCGCTCGACAAGGAAATTATTCAGGCGGACGTGGCCGTTCGGGAACGCCTCCGGCAGGAACTGCTCAACGAGAAGCGCCGAAAACGTTTTGACGGGGTGATCGCCGACATCCGGGCGAAGGCGATCATCCGGCTCGCCGACGCCTCCCGCTATGTCGCCGACGACATCGGCACACGCTGAATCGTCACGGATCGAAATTGCTCCGACTCAGACCCCCTTCAAGTCGCTCGCAATTCGTGTACAATCCATCGAACCCTCGCCGACCGGCCGATCCCACAGGCGCGTGGCGAGTCCCATATCCATGATCACGATCCATCCTTTCATCACCATGGTACCAGCCTGGTTGAGGCACGCGGTCCTCTTCGCGGTCGGGCTGATCGCACAAGCGTCCCTTCTTTCAGCCGCGCAGGTGGAAGATGGGATTATCGCGATCGTCAACTCAGACCTCATCATGCTGTCCGAGATGAAACGGGAACTCGCCCCGGAGCGGGAGCGGATTCAGAAAGAGTATCGCGGCGACGTCCTCGCGCGTCGGCTCAAGACGGCGGAGTACATGGCGCTGACCTCGATGATTGAGCGCAAGTTGCAACTCCAGGAAGCCAAGGTACGAGGCATCGCGGTCACCGATCAGGAAGTCCGGCAAGCGGTTCAGCAGGTGAAGCAACAGGGGCGAACGATCGACGAGACGAACCCGGCAGACATGAAAAACGTCCGAGAACAGCTGACGCTGCTCAGGATCGTCGATCGCGAGGTGCGGAGTGGGGTGATGGTCGCGGACTCCGACATGAAACGGTACTTCCAGGAACACCGCGATCGGTTTGCGCTCTCGGAGGAATACACGCTCAGCGAGATTTTCATTCAGCCCCGCTCACCGGACGATACGGCCGACGCGAGGGGAAAAGTTCGTGAGGTGATGGCGCAGCTCAAGCAGGGGGAGTCCTTCGAGGATTTGGCGCTGCGCTTTTCAGACGGCCCGAGCGCCTCGCACGGAGGGCGCCTGGGCTTGGTGCGGCAGGGAGAGCTTTTGCCTGAGATAGAGCGCACCATCGCAAGCTTGGTGCCCGGCGGCATCTCGGATCTGATCGAGACCTCGGAAGGCTTTCACATCGTGCGCCTGGAGGACAAGAAACCCAAACAGTTCCGCCCGTATGAGCAAGTCCGCACTGAAATCCAGGGACTCGTCTTTCAGCAGAAAAGCGAAGATGTCTTCCAATCGTGGTTGGCGGACCTCAAGAACAAGGCCTACATCGAAATCAAGTTCGAATCCGCGCTTTCAGGGCTGCCCACAACCGCTCCCGCCCCTCGCCCGTTACCGACGAGTAAGGAATAACTTCGTCGCCCTCGACCAATTCCAACCCTTCCTGCAGCCGACGAAGCGCACCGACGCGCTCGCTCATTTTTAACTTGTCCACTTTCGTCGCCACCACGATGGGAGGTCGTCCGACGGACAGAAGCCATGCGATCGTCTCCCTGTCCTGTTCGCTCAGCACCCGGCTTTCCACCAACACCACCACTGCGCGCAGCTGTTCACTGCCGTCGAGATACTGCTCGATCAATGGGGCCCACTGAGCCCGCAGCGCTTTCGACACCTTCGCATATCCATACCCGGGCAAATCCACCACCACGAAGCGCGCCAACCCAGGATCGTCGCTGGTGATCCGAAAGAGGTTGACCAAGCGGGTCTTTCCCGGCGTGCGGCTCACCTTGGCCAGCCCCTTGCGCTGCAAGAGGGAGTTGATGAGAGAGGACTTTCCGACGTTCGACCGCCCGATGAAGGCGAGTTCCGGGAGTTCGCTTTTCAGAAACTGTTCTGGCCCCGCACAACTTCTGATAAACTCTGCACTCAGGATTTTCAATGGTTACCCTATGGGCAAGAGCCGAATGCAAGGCCCTTATCAGCCCCCTTGCCCCTAGCCTCTCGCCTCGTACCTTTCATACCCATCAGACTATGCGGAAGTCAACCGACCAATCCCGATCCCGCGTGAAGGCCTTCCTAATCATCGGCCTCTGCCTCCCGGTCGGGGCGGTCCTCTTCCTATGGTTGCTTGCAATGCCCGACGTCTCGGTCTTACGCGCGACCAATCCAACCGTGACGGCCCTGATGGAAGCGCGACAGGCTCAGGCTGAGGCACAAGGCCACACCATCGGACGCCATTGGATGTGGGTGCCGCTCTCACGTATCTCCCCCTACCTCCACCAGGCGGTTGTGGCGGGGGAAGATGCGTCGTTTTTCACACACGAAGGATTCGACTGGGAAGGGATCAAAGACGCGGCTCTCTACAATCTCGAAGCGGGAGAATTCAAACGTGGTGGAAGCACCATTACTCAACAGCTGGCCAAAAATCTCTACCTGTCATCCGAACGGTCCCTGCTTCGAAAGGTGCGGGAAGCCCTGATTACACGCTCCCTCGAACAGCATCTTACGAAGGAACGAATTCTCGAGCTCTATCTCAACGTCGCCGAGTGGGGGCAGGGTATCTATGGCGCCGAGGCTGCGGCTCTTCATCACTTCAACAAGTCCTCACGCCATCTAACGGCCGACGAGGCGGCATGGCTGGTGGCCATGTTGCCGTCTCCGCGTCGATACGATCCAATGCGAAAAACGACGTTCCTATCTCGCCGCCACGACCGTATTCTCAACCGGATCGATCAGGAACCCACCCAGCCGGCACCCTAACAACATTGGGAGTGCCACCAGCCTACGACCCAGCAGGATACTCAGAGGAATCGCCGACCTCACGACACTCTCGTTCGCCGAAGATCGCAGATTCATGCGTGTAGTGTTTGAATTCGAGCAGGTTCCCGGAGGGATCTTCGAGAAAGAACGTGTGATGCTCGATGCGGGTGCCTGGAAACCGGATGCGGGGCTGTTGATAGAAGGGCAATCTTTTCGCCTGGGCTTGCTCCAAGAACTGTTGCCACGAGTCTTTCGACAAGAATACCAACCCGAAATGGTGGGGATAAATGCCTTGTTGCGGTGGCAGGGGTTCCGTCGTCAGATGCGCCACGAGTTGATGCCCTGCGAGTCCGAACGTGACGGCGTGGCTCGACTCCCGACCCAACGTACAACCAAGTCCATCGACATAGAAACGTTTCGCCGCCGCCACATCCTGCGTGGGAAAAGCCAGGTGAAAGAGCGTGTCCTTCATGGAAATTGTCCTCGAACGGTCGGCTGGCCGGTCCCGTTCCACCAACCGGCAGCCATATGAGGTGTCACATGCCTGATGGCAAATCGCCCGTCCGGCGAGAGGACTAAGGCCCCAGCCGACCCACGGACCCGAGACACGAGCAAACGCAACACCTCTCGAGCGGCGACCGCAGGACTCTTCCCCGTACCTAGACGATCGCAGATGCTCTTGGCGATTACAAGGCGGACGATGCCTTCGCCGATTCCCGTCATCGACACAGCACCACTCTGATTGTCCGCGTAGACACCACAGCCGATGAGCGGGCTGTCGCCAACTCGCCCTGGCAACATCGAATCGATGCCTCCGGTAGAGGCCCCTGCCGCCACGGTCCCGGACCGATCCAAGGCGACAGCGCCGACGGTCCCGGACCAGTCCTTCTGTGTCCGCTTAGATTTCAGCATCGTTCGATAGAGATGAATCGTCTGCGCTGCGACCGTTGAAGCACGAGTAGATCGACCGGAAATCCGGCGAGGCGATCGCGCTTTCGGTAGCTGTTCAAGTTGGCCGTGCTGAGCAAACCGCGTGGCCGGAGGTCCCACGAGCAAGACATGACTCGTGTCTTCCATGACCAATCTGGCCGCCGTAATCGGATGCACGATTCCTTCGATCGAGGCAACGGCTCCAGCTTCGAGGTGCGCCCCTTCCATGATCGCGGCATCCATCCGTTGCACCCCATCCAGCTGACAATTCGCTCCTCGTCCCGCATTGAACAGCCCTGATTGCTCCAGGAGACCGATCGTACATTCGACGGCGATGACTGCGGGTCGGCCCTGCTCAAGAATGGAATAGCCGATGACGAGTGCATCGGCCAGACAGGTGGCCTGCGCCGGAGTCAATCGTCGGAGACCGGCACCTCCGTGGGCTACAATGAGAGGACGGGAAATTGTCAATTCAGAAGAAGATCCCGCGCCTGCCGGTACGCCGGATCTTTCATGCGATCCAGATCGGACCGCACGAACCCCAGCCCGGTGACGCAGAGCTCGAAGTTGTCGGAGAGTTTTCGGAACAAAGGAAGTTCGTCCCGTGACGGACTGTCAGCCATTTGCGCGACAATCCCGTAGGAGCGCTTTCCCGTCTTCATATAGTCCACGAGGAAATCCTTGTGGTAGATCAACCCGGCTGTCTTGAGGCGGCACAGATACTCCGGAAACAGTCCCGCCATGAAGAGCGTGAAATCGCCGATATGCTGATGCACGTCCCGTTCACGATCCATCGACTGCGCTTCGAGCAACACTTCCGACTCAAACAAGAGGTCCACGACCGTATCGACCGGTTGGTCTTGCTGATTTCTGATTTTATACAGGTGGTCGGTGTGTGTAAAGTCGACGAGCAGGTTGGAGACGTAGCTGGTGACGTTGAGGTCGGGCCACCCGAGATGTTCCGTGAAACTTCTCTCGGTCAAAGCGTCGAACAACTGACGGAGCGGATGCCGTGGCGGAACTTGCGTTCCCATATCCACCTCTCACACATTCCGAAAACGTGTCAACTTAGTATAGCAGACGATGGTCGATGTGCCGATATCGGCCCCCATAATACTTCTTGCCGGAACTAATAGAACCCGTAGGCTGTTCAAAAAGGCTGTCCTCTTAGTTTGTGGTTTGTCTGGTTCATCTCTGGTCTATTCGGTTATAGTCTAGCGCCTGTCTCACTCCTCGGACGGGGGCAGGCACCAGGAAGAAGGGCGCCAGTCCCCAACAGTATGTCGAAGGGATGCACGGCGAGACTGCCCGGCACAGCCGCGTATCCACGCTTGCAGCAGAAGCTGCATGAATGATGCGGGCTAGGATCGTCCCGGTCGAAGCTCCGCCAGGGTTCCTTCGAGAGTGAGCAGTTTTCGTTTCGTAGGCAAGCCGCCTGAGAATCCGCCGAGCGACGTATCCTGCGCCACAATTCGATGGCAAGGAATCACGATCGGCATCGGATTCGCCCCCACGGCATTGCCGACGGCACGGGCATACTGTCTGCCTCCAACACGGACAGCCACCCATTGATAGGATTGAAGCTGGCCGTATGAGACACGTCGAAGGGTCCGCCAGACCTTCTGCTGGAAACTGGTCCCTCGAGAGAGGTCCAGCGACAGATCGAAGGACCTGCGCGTCCCGGCCAGATAGTCGGTCAGTTGTGTCCGCGCCTCTCGCAATCGTGAAGAGACCTGGGCGTCCAGCCGCGCGGCTGAGGTCGCTTGCAACTCGGACAGCACGGCCTGTCGCGACGCCTTGGGCAACACCACCGCGTCGATCCCTTTCGTCGTTTCGGATACACCCATCCAGCCCCAGGGCGTACGGAAGACGCAGACCGTGAAGCGTGAGGCGTCAGGCGTGAGGCGTTCTGGTGAAGGGTGTCTCTTGCCCATCGTCTCAGGTCGTTCCTCGCTTCAGTTTCCGTCTGACCATTCCCCATACCAGATCGAGTTCTTCTGACCGCAGCAAGGCGTGGACGCCCAGATAACCGCTCACGCTCAATCCGATGGCCGCGAAGAGCATGACCGATTTCTCGATCCACTCCCCGGGATGCGTCCAGACCTGCGCCGCTGCCACCCAGGCACAGACCACAACCAACGGCACAGATGCGAGCAGCACACGAAACGACGATCGTCCCACAGAGCCCCATTCCACGCCGCCTAACCGGCGGTGCAGCACCGCGACCAAGATACCTCCGTTGACCATCGCCGCCAGGGCTGTGGCCAGGGCCAGGCCGGCCGCACCGAGAGACGACATCAGCAGGAAAGAGAAGACGAGATTGGCTGCGACGGCGATTGCCGCAGAGATGGCCGGCGTTCGCGTGTCTTGCAGCGAATAGAAGGCCGAGACTATGATGCGGACACCTCCGAAGGCCCAGAGGCCGACGGAATAACAGAGCACCGCCAGTGCGGTCTCGGCCGTATCGTGCGCCGTAAAGGTTCCGTGCTCAAAGAACAGGTGGACAATTGGCTGACGCAGGAGCATCAGCCCCAGCATCGCCGGTAGGATGATAAAGAGGATCATGCGAAGGCCGAATCCCAACGTCGTCCGCAATTCATCCAGCGCCCCGCGTGCGGCCTGCGCCGAGAGTGTCGGTAAAATGGCCGTGGCCAACGCCACGCCAAAAATGCCGAGCGGAAACTGAATCAACCTCATGCCGTAGAAAAGATAGGTCGGCCCGCCCGCAAAGAAAGAGGCGAGGATCGTGCTTACGGTAATGTTGATCTGCGTCACGGATAGACCAAGGAGCGACGGCACCATCAGTGCGCCGATCCGCCGCACGCCGGGATGGCTGGGCTTGAACCGGAATCCGAACAACATGCCGCGCAGACTCAGGCCTGGCAACTGCATGGCGAACTGCGCCGCGCCTCCCGCTACAACCCCGATGGCCACGCCGAGGATCGGCTCCGGCATCATTGGCGATAAAAAGAGCGCGCAGCCGATGATAAACACATTAAAGAACACCGGCGAGAACGCCGGCGCCGCGAAGGCGCGCATGGAATTCAGGATGCCCATCGCCAGCGCGGCCAGGCTGATAAAGACCAGATATGGGAACATGATCTGCGTGAGCAGCGTCGTCATGCCCAGCTTCGCTGGATCGTCATGAAACCCTGGCGCCAGGAGCCAGACGATTCCAGACGCGGCGATAATACCCAGGATCGTGATACCGGTCACGATTGTGAGCAGCGTGGTGAAGACGGCGCTCGCCAGTTCCCAGGCGTCTCGTTTCGACTTAAGCGTCTGATATTCCGTGAAGACCGGAATGAAGGCGGAAGACATCGATCCTTCCGCAAATAACTCACGAAGCAAGTTGGGGACACGATAGGCGACGAAGAAGGCATCTGCCGCAGGCGTCGCGCCAAAAATCCTCGCCAGCACCATGTCGCGGATGAACCCGAGAATGCGGCTGGAGAAGGTGGCCACGCCGATCAAGCCGGCCGCTTTGACCACCGAGCGAGTCTCATCCTGCGCATTGGTTGGAACTGGGGATACCACAGTAGGATCGGACATGAATCGGGATTCTAGCGGAACAACGCCGGGCAGTCTATCAAGAGGACGGTTAGCCCGCATTATTCATGACGGTTCGTCGCGAAAGCGTGCAGACGCGAAGCAAGACGGGCACTCGTAGGTCAGGGACTGGCTCTGCCGTCTTCGGCAGTGCCTATCCCGCTCCTCAGGCGGGCACAGGTACCAAGAAGAACGATACCAGTCCCCAACAGTATGTCGAAGGGCTGAACGGAGAGACTGCCCGTCGCAGCCGCGTATCCGTGCTTACAGCAGAAGCTTCATGAATCATGCGGGTTATGGCTCCTGAATCAATTCGTCCGGCAATTCGTTCGGGTTGTCACCCGGACGACCGGGACAGATGTCGGCAAGCAGCAGGCCGCATCGTTCGATTCCCTGGCAGAGCCCGCCGACGATATCGCCACACTGTAACCGATCGACAGCAGCCTGGACCACCTGCGCCCAATGATCACGTGAGGCCAGACCATCCAGCGAACGATCCGGCAGCACGTAGATCTGTCGTTCCAGAATCGACAGCATGATGAGCACGCCCGTGCGCTCCCGCGTGTGCGACACGGCATGTTGAGAAAACGCGTGTTCGGCTCTGAGCTTTACTTTGTGCCGCATCCGCGCTACTGAGGCGCCGAGACGAATGACCGGCCACAGGGTCCCGAGCCACACGCCACATCCGTACGCCACCAGCGTCGAAAGCAGGAGCCAGGCCGCGTTCGAAGCATGCCAACCCCACGGGAGCCAGTGCGATTCAATCGTGAGCAGAATGGTGAGCACCAAGAGCGCGAGTCCGAGACCGACCCAATGCCGGACCTCGCGATACAGCCCCGAGCGCGCCACAATCATCGGAACGATTTCTGCCTTCGTCCGCCGCTCCGCCGCCCGTATGGCCAGCCGGATCTGCTCTCGTTCTTCAGCGGTCAACTCCAGCCTGTTACCAATTTCCACTGGCGCCTCCTCCTCCGAAATCGCCACCGCCGCCGCTGAAGCCACCTCCTCCGCTGCCGAACGAGCCGCCGCCCCATCCGCCACTGCGACTGCTGTACCAAACCCAGTCGTCCCCGCCATGCCGTCCGCGTCCTCTCCCGCCGACACCGGTCGCACTGATCAACGTGAGCAGCAACAGGGTGACCCCACCGGTAATCAGGGCAGGCACCAGCCAAGGCGCGAGCAATACAGAGAGTCCTGTGCCGGCGACCGGACCGAGGAGGCGATGGACGCTCATGAGGCCCAACCCGACGATTAATCCAACAATTACCGCCACCACGACCTGTCCCATGGCATCGCTGTCCAGCCCAGGAGCAGTCTTGTCGGAGACCTGATAGGTTCCCTCAATCGTCTTCAGAATCGCGTCGACCCCGGCGGCTACCCCGCCCGGTGCGTCACCAGCGCGAAACCGCGGGACGATCTCCCTTCTGATAATCTGTGCCGATCGTGCATCGGTCAATGCGCCTTCCAACCCATAGCCGACTTCAATGCGAATTTTGCGTTCCTTCATGGCCACCAAGAGCAGGACTCCGTTGTCGGTTCCTTTCTGACCCAGCCTCCACGTCGTCGCCACACGGTGGGAGAAGGATTCGAGCGGTTCCTCTTCGAGGGACGGGAGCACGAGCACCGTGACTTGGTTGCTGGTGGTCTCTTCGTGCGCCTTGAGTCGCGCGGTGAGTGATTCGACCGTGTCGGGCGGCAATACGTGGGCGAGGTCGACGACGCGCCCTGTGAGTGGCGGCACGTCGAGCGAGAAGGAAAGGGAGGTTAAAGCTGAGGCTAAGGATAAGACACAAGCGAGGGCGAAGCTGACCGTCTGCTGTCGAGTTCTGCCACTCAACCTGAACCTCAGCCTCGACCTAGAATTTCACTTCCGGCGGCTTAGCCACAGCCTTTTCATCCGCCACGGTAAAGTTCGGCTTCTCTTCCATATGGAGGAGGTACTTGGCCGTCAGGTTCGTGGGGAAATAGCGGACGCCTTTGTTGTACTCCGCCACTTTCTCGATGTAGCGTTTGCGCGCGACGGCAATGCGATTCTCTGTCCCTTCGAGTTGACTCTGGAGGTCACGGAAGTTCTGGTCGGCTTTCAGATTAGGGTAATTCTCTGCAATTGCGATGAGGCGGCCCAACGCCGACGTCAACCCGGCTTGTGCTTTCTGGAATTGTTCGAACGCCGCTGGGTCTTTCAACGTCTCGGGCGTCACTTGAATCCCCGTGGCTCGCGCACGCGCCTGCACCACTCCTTCGAGCGTATCCTTCTCATGCGCGGCATAGCCTTTGACAGTGGCAACCAGGTTCGGGATCAGATCAGCCCGCCGCTGGTACTGATTGACCACTTCACTCCAGGCGGCCTTGGTGTCTTCATCTAATCCCTGAAGAGCGTTGTAGCCGCACCCTGAGAGTCCTACGAATAGAACCGTGATGGCGATGGTGGTATATACTGAGATGCGACTGCTCATGGCTATCCTCCTTCTCGCTCGCGCCGGTCTATAGTGCAGGCGTCGCACATGCTATCATGAGCATAATCATTATGATACGGAGGCAAGACCGTCCGATGTCACTTGAATCTTCTTCACATTTGCCCGGCGGGTTTCAGATCAAACACCGCACCCTAGGCATCTACCAGGGGAGTGCGATTGAGCTGGCGTTTTGGTATCCCTCATCTGAGATGCCGGAATATGGGCTGTGCCGGTTCGCCACGAAGGAGAAGGCCGAATCGTATCGCACGTACCTCTGTTCCCCTACCTGCCCGGAGCCGCTCAATGAGCACGACCTCACCATTGAACCCTATGATCTTGCCGCACACCAGGAACTGGTCAACAACCACCCGCTTCCTTCTGCCTGGGAAACTCCGATCTAACAGGATGCTGAAAAAGTCCGCCCGCTTCGTTCTCGCTTCGCTCAGAAGCTCAGCGTACCGAAGCGTGCACCTCGCCTCTTCGCTCGCTGCGGCCTTGCTGGACGACCTTTTTGAGCATCCTGCGGAGGCGTCCTCTTCTTGTCCAAGACGTACAGGACATCGAAGCTCTGCTGTGCCGTAATGGTTTCTCAGCAACCCGCTGGTCGCGTCGAACCCTATTCTGTTGACGATGGGGTAATGGATTCGCCGGCCTGCTTAGGCGGCGACACCGGCGTTGAGCGAGGATTTGTCCGGCTGATTCGGTGTCTGGGCCTGGAGAAAGGCGAGCAGGCGCTTGTTCTCTTGGGCGGCTCGAAGGAACTTGAAGGCGATACCGCGAGCGCTCACGGAACGGACCATCGCGGCCACTTCAAGAGGGAGTTCACCTTCACTAATCGACAATTGCAGATAGAAGATGTCGTTCGTATGAACCTGGGTCTCGCTCTCGATGATACAACCTCCCATCGAGAGATCGAGCACCGTTCCCTCACCACGGACCTTGCCCCCGGAGAACGAGAGATAGAGTCGCACGGGAATCCGGAGGTGTTCGCGGCGATCAATCGGATGCGTGGAATGGTCCAGCCAAAGATGGGACGCCAGAAAACGGTGACTGCACGATGGACAGCGGAATGGCGCCACGAAGAGGAAGGAGGCGAGGTGCTCGCGTGGCGATTGCGGTTGAGACCGCAAGAGGCCGTCCTTCTGGCACCGCGGACAGCTCAGGATGCGCCCCATATCATCTGTTCCCTCTATCCCGCATGATTTATGAGGCTTCTGCTGCCAGTGCGGATACGCGGCTGTGGCGGGCGGTCTCGCCGTTCAGCCCTTCGACATACTGTTGGGGACAGGTACCCTTCTTCTTGGTACCTGTTCCCGCCTGAGGAGCGGGGGAGGCACTGCCTCAGACGGCAGAGCCAGTCCCCGGCCTCCGAGTGCCCATCTCGCTTCACGTCTGCACGCTTTCGCAACGAACTTTCATGAATAATGCGGGCTAGGGAGCCTGTCCGACAGTGACCTTTCTACTCAAGACCTCCTTTACCGGGGAGCCTGTGGGCTCGACACCCGTGGAGTGATCCGCCTGACTTGCGGCTCAACCTGATCGGGAGCGTTCGCCCCGGCGATAATCGGATTAAGAGCCATGACACAGTTCCGCCCACCCTCCTTCGCGGCATAGAGAGCCTTGTCCGCGTGATCGATCAGCTCCAAAGGCGTCCGCACTCCACCCGCCGTAGATGAAATGCCGCAACTCATTGTGATCACCACGCGGGATGCCATTCGCATCCTAACTCCAGCCTCTGCTTCGACACGAATCCGAAGACGTTCCGCCAGATTAGCGGCTTCAGCCAGCGTGGTGCGTGGAAACAGCAAACAGAATTCCTCTCCTCCATAGCGGCCGATGATGTCCATCAACCGCAGCCCAGCGCTCAGGCAGTTGGCTACCGCTTGGATGGCTTGATCCCCCACCGCATGTCCAAATTGGTCGTTAATGCGTTTAAATTTGTCGATGTCCACCATCAGGCAGCTCAGTTCGATGTCATGTTTTAGACTTTCGGCCAACGCCGTCTCAAATTGCGCGTAAAAGGCGCGACGGTTGAGGCAGCCGGTGAGTGGATCTCGAGACGCGAGACGCCCCAGTTCGTCATTTTGCAGTAAAACTTCCGCTTGAACCGCCTCAAGATTCGCCACGGTTCGCACCAAGGTCGCATTGGATTGTGTCAGTTGCTCGTTCGCGCCCTGGAGTTCTACCGTACGGTGGTCGACCTGAATGCTCAATTCACGCAGTTGTCCTGCCACTTCACGTGCAAGATCCCATTTTCGACAGAGTGCGGTGGCCAGCTGCAACACTTCAATGCCGTTAAACGGTTTCTGGAGGATCAACAACTTGTCGGTTCGGCCGACACGTTCTTTGATTTCGTTCCACGGGTGGTCGGAGTATGCCGTACAGATGACCACCTGTAGCTCTGCGTCCGCCTCCCAGAGGTGTTCGATGGTTTCCAGCCCGTCCCACCCGGGCGGCATCCTCATATCAACAAACGCCACCGCATAGGGTCGGCCTTCATTCCGTGCCTGCTGCACCAAGGTGAGAGCGGCTTGCCCCTGATCGGCGCAGTCCAGTTCGAACCGTTCGATCTCCCGCGAGAGCGGCAAATCGCCGAACAACTTCGCCCGCGCTTGATCGAAATTTTCCTCCCCGGCTTTCGCTTGAAGGATTTTGCGAAAGTCCTCGTGGATAGACGTGTTGTCGTCGATCACCAAGACCCGAAGATTTTGATTATTGACATCTTTGGTCATTCTTTTTTATTTCTCCCCGCGCCGATAGGACAGCCGTCGTCATTGACGACCCCCCGCCTGAGTTTCTTGTCTCCGACTAGTCATGAACCCGTGCATGTCGTTGAGGAGAGCCAGGAGATCCTGCGCGCATCTCTGTATGGTCGTCGCATGCTCTCGCTGCCCAGGACTGAGCGGGCTGTCGGACAACAGATTCACCTCGCCGACCAGTTCATTGATGTGCGTGAGGATTTCATGGCTCATGATTGCCAGAAACTCTTCTTTCTGGAGGAATGCTGCCGCGGCATCGTCCTGAGGCTGGTCCTTCGCAGTCTCCGCGATTGTCCGGGCGATGTTTTCTCGAAGGCGGTCGTTCGCTTCGTGCAATTGGTCCGTTCGCTGGCTCACGCAGGACGCGAGGCACTCAATCTGCAGATTGAACGCATTCGTCAAGTTCCATTTCTTCGTGAGCGAGTTTGCCAGTTGAACAACCTCGATGCTGTTGAAGGGTTTCAGCAGGATGAGCAGCTTGTCGGTGTTCCCGATTCGGCGACTCACGTCTTCCCATGGATGATCGGCATAGGCCGTGCAGATCACGATCTCGAGGTCAGGCGCGACCTGCCACAGATGCTCGACCGTTTCGAGGCCGTCCCATCCCGGCGGCATACGCATGTCCACGAAGGCCATCGCGTAGGGGCGGCCCTCTCGCTGAGCACTCTGGACCAGATCGACCCCCTCTTTCCCCTGATGCGCGGACTCGAGCTCGTAGTGCTCCTGTGGCGGGAGACTCGGTGTCTCTCCGAACAAGGCCACCCGCGCAAGATCAAGCGAATCAGAACTTTTCGGCGGCACCAAGATCTTGCGAAAGTCCTCATGGATGGACACGTTGTCGTCGATCACCAGAATGCGTCGATTATCAGTCGTCTTGTCGTTTGTCATGCAGCAACATCCGCCAAGGTCAATGGGAGATCGAGCATGAAGGTGGCGCCGCGCCCTTCTCCCTCACTCCGGGCTTGTAAGGTTCCGCCGATATTCTTGGCAGAGATTGCGGCACTGTGAAGACCAAGGCCATGTCCGGTCTTTCTTGTCGTAAAACCCTGACTAAACAAGCGTGGGAGGTTTTCAGCGTTAATGCCGCCACCGGTATCGGTCACCTCAAATCGCACGGATCCTCTGCGGTCGGCAGGCAACCCGATTCGGACCGTGAGGCAATGCGAGTTCGCCGGATATTCGACCATGGCGTTCTTGGCATTGGTGATGACATTCACCAGAATCTGGAGGACATGATGTCGATCCGTCATGATCGTCGGAACATGGGCGTACTCCCGCACGACTCGGATACCGCACTTCTCCGGCTCGGGCATCCCCATCAGCAAGGCTTGCTCCATCAGTTCCTCGGTCTCCGTCGCCTCACGAACCTCCCCCGCGCGGGCGATATCCTGCTGCGCCACGACCACTTGCTTGATATGGTCGATTTTTTTCACGATGGAGTCGATTTCGCTCTGGATGGCCTGGTGACTCCCGCTCAGGGACTCGGCAACCAAACCCAAATACGAGGGAATCTGCTTGCCCTTCTCATCTTGTGTCAGAAATGCCTGTAAATTGTCCTGATGCTCATGAAACATCGAAGCAATTCGGCAGACATCCCCCACCATCGGCTTCTTGAGGGTCTTCAGCAAAATATCAGTCGACACGTTAATGCTAGTGAGTACATTCCCGACGTTGTGCAGCACGCTCGACGCCACATCCGCCATACCGGCTTGGCGCGACGCCTGTACGAGCTGGTGATGCAGATCTTCTCTCTCTGCCTGAGCCTTTTTCCGCTCGTTCATCTCGACCTGGAGGGTCGTATTTGTCGCTTCAAGTTCCTGGTTCTTTTCCAGAATTTGGAAGCGGGACGAATCCAACTCGCTATTCGCCTCCCGGAGGGAAGAATTCGCTCGATCGAGTTCGGTAATATCGTGGAAGGAGACCAGGGCCCCTCTCACCGTGGACGCGTCGTCCATAATCGGCACGGTATTAACGATGAACTTTCGTGATTCACCATCAGGACAGCTCAGGAGAAGGGGCGTGCCGTCTTTGGGCTGCTTGTTCATGATCGCCTCTGTCCAGGGGTGCACCAACACCTTGGCAGATGACGCAGGAGACTTCCACGATAGGGTGCCGAGGTCGGATCCGATCAACGACGTCACTGTCTTTCCCACAGCATGGCAGAAGGCATCGTTCACCAAGACGACAAAATCCAGCGTATCGATCATGACCACGCCTTGCGTGAGCGCATCGAGCGCGGATTTCACGCGAGTTGGAATAATGCCGGAGGGATCGAGCTGACGGAGGGTGCGTTTCATGAAGAGGAGGTAGCCGACGAATCCCGCGACACTGACAAATGCCAGGAAGCGCATCCACGGATCCGCGAGCAACCATTGAATGCCGGTTACGTTCGTTTGGCGAAACGCAACCTGGAGCATGCCCCACGGTTGGTCGCCGGAAAAGATCGGGACTTGGAAAAAATCAAGGGTGGATTCTTCGCCGGACGGCTGCACCCAAACTCGCGCATGGTCGCCCACCTGCGCCACGACCGTCCCGCTCTTCAGGAGGAGCGCCAGCGACAGGATATCCGGAATCCGCTTGGCCAACGTCTCCATCGCAAATTTCACCGTCTCGATCTGTTCACGCTCGGCCAGCGCCGAGTACTGAACCGCCAACGACTCTGCCAAGTCACGACGATATTCAAAGGCCTGGCGATCGTGGTCTGGCACCAAATCAAAGAGCGAATTGCCCGCCATTATCACACTGACCGTAAGACTGACCAGCCCAAAACTCACCCATACTAACGGCGTCACTCGCATCATGACTTCGGTCTCCTCCCGCGGCCCGTCTCTTGCCGCTTGGCCGACTTGGCCGACGATTTCAACACCCGATCCAGACCGCGGAACTCCTTGGTCTCCCGTGCCTGTTCCTCGCGCGCCTTGCGATCACGTTTCCGACGATCTTGTCCGCCCAACCCCAGCACCGGCAGCGGATCGAAGTGGCGCCA
>DASQFV010000098.1:0-3033 GCA_035632975.1 Nitrospiraceae bacterium | reverse complement strand
GTCCCGGATGCCTGGCAAGAAGAGGCCATCGCCACACTGAGAGAGAGTGACGTCGTCGTGAGTGTCCCGACAGGAAGCGGAAAGACCTATGTCGCGGTCGAAGCAGCTCGTCGCGCCATCGCGGGAAATCGGACTGTCATCTATACGTCGCCGCTCAAAGCCCTCTCGAATACCAAGTACACGGAGTTTTCAAAAATATTCGGTCCGGACCAGGTCGGTATTCTGACCGGCGATCGGCGTGACAACGGGCAAGCGCCCCTGCTGATCATGACGACGGAAATCTTGCGGAATCTGCTCTACGACGCAGGAGCCGGTGAGATCGACGTGCGGTTGGACACGTTAGGTCTTGTCATTTTGGATGAATCGCAATACATCGCAGATCCGGAGCGAGGCGTCGTCTGGGAAGAAACGATCATCTTCTGCCCAAGCCAAGCCCGGCTGCTCTTGCTCTCCGCCTCGATCGGCAACCCGCATGACATTGCCGAGTGGCTCACCTCGATCAGACCGACTCCCTGCCACTTGATCCGCCACAGCACGCGCACCGTCCCGCTCCGCGCCGGCTACTTACATCCAAACGGCAAGCTCACACCGTTGTTCCGCACCGTCGGCATTCCCCACGGCCATCCAAGCCATCTCCATCCAGAAGCCACACGCCTCTTTGCCCAGTACGAAGACGAGACACTGCCGTCAGGACGCCGCCGCTGACGCTTGTGCGATTCTGAGCACCCTCTCAAAATGTGTATCGCAGACCTAGCGTCATGCCGTGGCGGTAGGTTTCGAACTCATTGAGATTGAAGGTACTAGCTGCAGCGCCGACGGGGTACACAGTCACTTTTCCGTCTGAAACGTGATTCCACCAAAATCGATAACCCAGATTGACGGAGAATCGAGGTGTCACCATATAGCTCGCGCCCACATCCACATCAGCCCCAATCCCAGTTCCCGTCATGCTAAAGCTAGGATCTTGTTGCAACGCCGGCAACGTGGGCCCCGGCTGTTGCCGCAAGTGATGGATATCATCATTACTCAATGACGTTATGGGCTTGAAGGCGAACTTCCCTTCAAGGTTGAGTTTTCTGGTCACTCGATAATCCCCTTCCACACCTAGCCGCCAAGAGATCCATGTCGCTGTATTGGTAATGGCCTTTTGTCCAGGAGCCAAGTCCTGTCCGGTGTCCGCCGGATTGCAAAGTGGAGTGACAGGATTACAGACAGATTGGACGACTCCAGACGCTTCATGCTGTTGATACCAGTACTGAATCCCAGTAAAGAATCCTATAGTTCCCCGATGATTCGGCAGTTGGATGAGTGTTGCTCCAACATCACCATTGACATACCAAAGATTGTTCCCCGTAATGTTACTGGTCGTACGCAATTCGAGCGGCCCGTTGGCGCTACTAAAATCATCGTCGACCAACGTGCCGTTGCCCATGATGCCATACCCGAAAGCTCCCCGAGCAAACCATCGTTTCGAGAGAGTAGCCTGACCGGACAATTCCATGATGTTCGTTGAGTCATCCTTGTAGGTCAAACTGGAGAAATCATGGCTCCATTTGGTCTGTCCTTGACTCAACAACCACCCTGAGATACCTCCGGTAAGTTCCACCTTGGAATTCGATGGAATTTCGTACGCTCTCGGCTCTGGCGGAACCTCCTGCGCCACACTCTTGCATGGGTTCATAAGTACAGCAGTAGTGAGCAGAATCCCAGCGAGCCACGCCGTTTCGCAACGCCGGACGTTCATCGCCTTGCTCCTCCGCGTTGAAGAATCACCGTATCCACACAGCGCTCCACGGTCTCAGGCATCACGCGCTGGCAAGCCGCGCGGATATCTTCTTCGATGAAAATCCGTTGGAGATAGGCTGAGAGCCACACCAGCCATGAACCGAGCGCGACGACCAGCACCGCACCCACGACCCATTGCCACATGGGGAACGTGCCAGTCGCCGCCGTATCAGGCGTTTCACCAGACTCTGGCGCTTTTGGGACTGATTGGAGATTGGCCATCGTCCCCTCCCACAGAAAACCGCGCAGACTATTTGCTTCACATCAGTGAAAAAGTCTACATGAGAACGATGCATATGAATACTGTTTTGGGATTCTCATCGAGATCCGTCCATTTCCTCCCTTGACCCATAAGCCCAGAGACCTGTATAAACGGGCACGGCTGTCGCCACAGCCAGTCCTGAGTTCCATGTGCTGAGTGCTGAGTTCGAGAAGTAAGCGGTTGATAGCCCTTATCTCTAAGCAGCCTTTCTTCCGTTTCAACTCAAAACTCAGCACTCACAACTCATCACCTCTTCGGTACGCGCCCGTAGCTCAATGGATAGAGCATCGGACTTCGGATCCGAGGGTTGGGGGTTCAAGTCCCTCCGGGCGCACCAATAAATCAATATGTTGTGTGTTTTTGGCTGACAGGGAAATGGCCGTGTAGAAGCAGTGTAGAAAATAGGTACGAGAAAACAGGCCAACCCCCTGGCGAGGGCTGGCCCAGTTCGCCAGGAATTCGCCCGCAGATTTCCGCCACTATTTCCTATCCTTTTCATGACGGCTAGCGTCTGTCCACTCGGATTCGCGGAACAGTATTTCCCGATTCGCCATTGTCTCCAATCGTTGGTGGAGACGAAGCGTGAAGGGCATCGGGGTCTCGCAGGGAGGCGTATTGTATGGGGGATGCGAACGTGCCGCCAAACAACAGGAGACTGAGCAAAAGCAAAAACTCCGTCTCGAGCGAGAAGCTGAGGAGAGGCGGCTTCGTGTGATGCGTGGCATAAAGATCTAAGCTAAAAGCACCACTCACAATGCGGCTGTGCTTACTTCAGCTGAGCTGACACCGCATCCAGCAACGCTTGCAGACTGAACGGCTTCTGGAGCGTGTCGTTCGCCCCCAGATGCTTCGCCGTGTCGAGATAGTCCCACTCCCATGAGCTCTCTGACATTGCAATGATCTTGCAGGCGGGTCGGGTCTTATGCAGGAGTTGAATGACTTCCAAGCCGTCCATGCTCGGCATAAAAATATCGACGAGGGCCAGA
>DASQFV010000097.1:0-10466 GCA_035632975.1 Nitrospiraceae bacterium | reverse complement strand
GATACCGACTTCGAACAGCAGCCGGGCTTTCCGGACGGCGACGAGATCACTCGGTTTGGGGGAATAGGTATGTTCGTTTTCATAGCCGCTCAGTAGGGATCTGACCCGTACGTGGGGTCCGCCGACTTGTTCGGTCAGGTCCTTCAAGACAGGGATCGTGACCACGATATTGAGGGGCTCCGGAGGAGAGGCGGCATAAGCCAGAGGTGCGGCGAGCAAACAGTAGCTAATGAGGACTGCCCGGCGCAGGCGCACCAATTGGAGATTCAGCATGGGCGAGGACGGTAACATCGGGTCCCATTGTTGTCAACGCAACGACGTGGGTCGATCTCGAACGTTCGATCTGATCTCTTCTCTGCTTGACCCCACTGGAGAGTTCCATTAGCGTAGCGATCCTACAGCTTTTGCTAGACGATCACCGGAGGGTCAAAGAATGCACGTCGTGGGACTCATGTCTGGAACATCCGGTGATGGTGTCGATGCTGCACTCGTGGACATTACAGGGCGAGGTCGCTCCCTGAAGGCGCGGACGCTCGCGGCACACACACTGGCCTATCCACGCTCGTTACAGCAGCGCATTCTCTCCGCGTCAGTTTCGGGGACAGTCGCGGATGTCTGTCACCTCAATGCGTTGCTTGGTGAATGGTTTGCGAACGCGGCGTTGCACGTGATTCGGCAGACGAAACTCCAGCCGAGCGATGTGGCGTTGATCGGTTCTCATGGCCAAACCGTGCACCATCTTCCGCATGGTATCCATGCGCCGGGAGTCGGCGCCATTCGTTCCACCCTCCAGATTGCCGAGCCGGCCGTCATTGCCGAACGAACGGGGATTACCACCGTGGCCAATTTCCGTTCCCGTGACATCGCCGCGGGAGGCCAAGGGGCTCCGCTGACGCCGGCAGCACATGCATTGCTCTTGAAGCATGCGCGTCGTGCACGGTTGGTGGTGAATCTCGGGGGCATCAGCAACGTGACGTATGTGCCGAGAGGGGGACACCTCAGCGGGGTGCAGGCATTCGATACGGGGCCGGCCAATATGGTGCTGGATAGTCTTATGGTGCGTGTGACCAACGGGCGGCTGTTGATGGATCGTGATGGAAAACTTGCCATGAAAGGGCAGGTTGATTCACGATTGTTGGGCAAGCTACTCGCGCATCCCTTTCTGTCCAAGAGGCCGCCCAAATCGACCGGGCGGGAAGCATTCGGCCCTGACCTCATCGAGGAACTGATCGCGATTCAGCAGCAACGCAGCCTCTCGATCGAGGATCTGTTGGCGACCTGCAGTATGTGGACGGCCAAGGCGGTGGGAACTTCGCGACGGTGGATCAGCGGTGAGATCGATGAAGTGGTGGTGGGCGGCGGTGGCGTCCGTAACCGTGCGATCATGAGCCATCTCGCGACGGTCTTCGCCCCGGTTCCGGTCACCACATTTGAGGCCCTGGGGTGGGACAGCAAGGTGTTTGAAGCGGTGGCCTTTGCCCTCTTGGCCTATCAAACTGTGACGGGACAGTGGGGCAACATTCCGTCTGTGACGGGCGCAAACCATCCTGTACTCCTTGGCACGATTGTCCCGAACGGGCCTCGCTGGCGTGAATTCCTTCCCGGGCGATAGCTGCACGATGGAGAACCTATTCATTGGCCTTGCCATTGCGCTCCTGGCTTTCCTGGTTTGGCGGCTGAGGGTCTCGTCAACCTCTGCGCCAGGAAGAGCAGAGCCCGCTGTCCTTCCTCCTGGCGTCACACTGCGCCCCCAGCCTCTGCTGACTGACGCTGATCTCATACTCTACAATCTCATACGATTGGCCGTAGAAGACCATTATTTTGTCTTTGCGAGGGTTCCGCTCTGGTCTGTTGTCAGCGTGGATGCGGAAGGAAAGGCTCGGTCGCAGGTGTTGAGACAGATCGCGCTGAAGCAACTCGACTTTGTGTTGGTCCACCCAGGAACGAAGGCTGCGGAGCAGGTTGTGTTGCTTGAGGAAGGGTTCCCCCTTCAGCCACACGAGGTCATTCGGAGACAGGAGA
The DNA here is from genome assembly GCA_035632975.1 of Nitrospiraceae bacterium. GTDB lineage: Bacteria > Nitrospirota > Nitrospiria > Nitrospirales > Nitrospiraceae > Palsa-1315. Next base: position 8,444 of record DASQFV010000097.1, on the reverse strand, counting down.
TCCAGTCTGTCCTCGAGGCAGCCGGCATCACGTTGATCACCTTGAAGCCCCATACCTCCTATACGGTGCCTCAACTGGCTCAGCTGTTTGGCGTCGGCGATGACGAGTGACTGCCACTGCGTATTGCCGTCTTGGGGTGGAACTACTCGGGAGGACTATTGCCGGTCAGTTGAGAGGTCGGTTCCTCATCGCGCATCGCCGCCGCGTCGAGGGCTTTCCGTGCCAACTCTGCTTCAGCGCTTTCAGGATGTTCATCGACCACTCGCTCGTACATCATATGAGCTTTATCGTGATCCTTCAGCCTGGTGTAGGTTTGCCCGATCTTCAAGGTAGAGGCCGCAACCTTCGGACTGAGTGGGTAGTAGGATACAACATTGTAGAAGGATTTCAAGGCTTCCTTGTAGCGCCCTAATCGGTACTGACATTCTCCCACCCAGTATTGCGCGTTGGCTGCTAGCGAGGATTTCCCGTGGAGTTCGAGAAAGAATCGAAAACCAGCCAGCGCGGCCACGTAATCCCTATGCTTGAACTCCTCCATCACTCGATCGTAGAGGTGTCGAGACGAATCCTGCATGTTGGAGGGGGCGGCGACGGCGAGATTGAGAGAAAACAGCACCGCAATCATTCCTGGGAGCACGATCATCAGCAGCTTCATCGTAATGCCTCCGTACTGCTCAGCGAGGTCTCGGTACCCTTCCTCTCGTGATATCGCAATCGCCGTGCCACCATGCAACTATTCTGTGTGGCTAAAACCAACGAGAATCCACGAGCTTGGCCCGATGCCAGGAAATGCCGAGTGACTGCCCTCGCCTGAGCGACAGATTTGTACGATCTGTGCGGGAGTCTCATCCTTGACAGAATGGAGCCAACACTCAGCGAAGTAGCTTCAGTAAACGGTTTGTGGAGAACTTGACTTGGTTGCTTGTGGCAGAAATAATGCCGATCGGTCAGTCTGGTTCATCTGGTTTCTCTGGTCTATCTGGTTTGTTTCGTTTATTTCGTCGGTCTGGTTCAACTAAATACACAAGACAAACCAAACAAACCAAATGAACAAGAAGAGAGCGGTGAAGGAAGTTGGACATGATGACTGATCCTCCACCGAATCCACTCGGCGGAAAGACCTTGATCGTCGACGCGAAGGACGGCGACTCGTACCCGCGACCCAGTGCGGCACTACTCGATGCAGGAGAGCATGACCAGGTCTTTGTTCGTTCCGGGATCTATGAGGACAAAGTCTTTATCACGGGGCGACCGATTCATTTGGTGGGGGCCGGTCGAGACGAGGTGCAGATCTTTTCCCGTCGTGGGGGGCCCCTCTATCTCCAGCAGGTCCCAAGCGGTCGCATCTCCGGCATCACGTTTCGATACGTCGGAAGCGACCAGAATTCCGCGATGAACCTGCTCGATTCCTCTTGTGCTGTGACACAGTGCCGTGCCATGGAGGGAATTCTGTCCGGCGTGGTGATTTATGGCCCGCAATCGCGGCCGACATTTGTCGAGAACGAAGTCTGTGGCAACCGCGAATCGGGGATTTTCGTGTTTGCCGGGGCACAGCCGAGGATCGCCGACAATGTCTGTTGGAAGAACCACCATTTCGGTATTGCGGTACGGGATCCTGGGAGCCATCCGGAGCTCGTCAGGAACCGGTGCCGGGAGAATATGCTGAGCGGGATTCTCCTCTTTCATCACGCGGAAGCGCTCCTCGTCGACAATACGTGCAGCGAGAATCAGCACTGGGGCATGGTGATGACTCCCGACTGCCATCCTACTCCCGGTCGGGAGGCGCTCGACACCTCAAACATTCTTGTCCCCAATCCGCGCGGGGCCTTGATCGTGACGGACCAGCCCTTAGGTGACATCGGCCGCTGATGGCTTGGATATCTAGGAAATCGGCAATTTGGGAATCAGTGCGTAGAAGACAGAAGGCGAGGTCGGACAGACTCCTAGGGGAGCAGAGTGGCCGAGTGAGTCCCAGAGGACACGTGAAGACGGAATGCACTGCCGCCTTCCTGTTTCGCTCGATACATGGCGGTGTCGGCATGCTTCAGTAATTCTTCGACAGGATGATCGTCGTGAGGATAGATCGTAATTCCGATGCTGATGCCGATGGAGATGTGGTGCCCCTTTAACTCGAACGGCGTGGCAATGGATTCCGTGATGCGTTTTGCCACCACCAGGATGTTCTGTTCGGAAGAGGCCCCTTCTAGAATAATCGTGAACTCGTCCCCGCCCATCCGGGCCACGGTATCGACTTCCCGCACACAGGTCTTGAGTCGTTCAGATACGGCCTTGAGTAGTTCGTCACCCATGTCGTGGCCGAAGGTATCATTCACCGCTTTGAATCGATCGAGATCGAGGAGCATGAGACCAATCAGTTGTTGCATGCGCTTGCTTCGAGCCATCGCGTGAATCAGCCGATCACGAAAGAGGGTACGATTCACCAATCCGGTCAAGTGATCGTACTGTGCGAGGTAGGTCAGGCGTTCTTCAGAGCGTTTCCGCTCAATGGCGTAGCGAACGGCACGAGCTAAAAGCTCGGGATGACCTTGACCTTTGACAAGGTAATCCTGCGCCCCTTGTTGGACAGCTTGAAGAGCCAGGTTTTGGTCGCTCACGCCGCTCAGGACGACAACGGGGATCGTTGGACTGGTGGCATGGACCTGTCTGACCGTCGGGAGACCGAACGCATCCGAGAGAGACAGGTCCAAGAGCACGGCATCGAATTGCTCACGGCTCAGAAACGTGAGCCCTTCTCCCAATGTTTTCACACGGGCAATCTGGAACTCCTCGATGCTCCATTCAGAAAGAAGATCCTGCGTGAGCTGAGCGTCGACGTCATTGTCTTCGATGAGGAGCACTTTGATCATCCGACCGCCTCGCTATCGCGTGAACCCTGAGTTCGGTTCCTAGTTCCTGGCAGGCTGCTGAAAAAGTCCGCCAGCTTCGTTCTCGCTTCGATCAGAGGCTTCACGTACGGAACAGAGCCTCTCGGATCTCGGAATCACTGGAGGGGCTTTTCCGTTCGCCAAGAATCATTCAAAGGGCGAACGGCCCACACGAAGTGCGGTACGTACCTCCTCGCCTCTTCGCTCGCTGCGGCCTTGCTGAACGGCCTTTTTGAGCATCCTGCAGGACTGTTCTCCTGTAGTGCCACACGTACGGACCGTCGAAGCTTTTGCATGCCAAAATAGTTTTCCGCATCCTGCTAGATCTGGACCGGTTGTCTGTGACGAGGCCGGCCACAATGAGAGATTGATTATAGCCAAGAGACGAGGGAGGATAAAGACAATGTGAGAATACGGTAAGGGAAAGGCGAGAAACTCGAAGGGGGGTCCCACGCCATGGACGAGCGTGACCGCATAGGGTCACGATACCACTCTCCCCGCTGCAGACCATGACCGCCCGTTGTAAGCAGATGCACGCCAACGAGATAGCCACCTCGCCGGCATTTATTATGAGCGCTTCTGCTGCGAGCGCGATACGCGGCTGCGACGAGCACTCTCGCCGTTCAGCCCTTCGGCATACTGTGGGGACTGGCACCTTTCTTCCAGGTGCCTGTCCCCGTCTGTGAGGAGCGGGACAGGCACTGCCGCAGACGGCAGAGCCTGTCCCGGCCTCCGAGTGCCCGTCTCGCTTCGCGTCTGCACGCTTTCGCGACGAGCCGTCATGAATAATATGCGGGCTAGGCCGGTCAAGAGGCACCACGGCGGACGATCTGGGATTCAGGCAACCTGGGGTTAAACTACATGGAGTGCTTCAGCTCGGCGACGAACCTCTTCGGCTTTTTGCGATTGTCCGAGGTTGTCGTAGAGTGATGCAATATTCGCATGCAACTGCGACAAGAGTTGTCCCAACTGTGCTTCCTGTGCGATCAGACTCGCTTCGAGCGCCAGTTTCTTTTCTTCACTCCGGCGGAAACGTTCTTCAAGCCGCTGTACGAGTTGGATCCAGCCTTCGACCTTGCCGGAATCCAAGTCAGGGAGGGGCGGCAAGGCTTCAGCGCGATCGAGAGATTTTTCAGTTTGATTCATCCAATTGATGAAGACGAGAAAATCACCAAGCGTAATTGTAAGTGCGGATGAGGCGCCTTCTTCTTCGACGATCAGGTCTTCCATTACCACTCCTTGTGAAGAAAATTATTTTGAATTGTGTGCGGCAGACGAACGAAAGACTTCTGCCAAATTGCCGTTGAAGTTTTCTATTACCGGTCTCTGAAAAGCGAACAACGTAGCGAGATCAAAGCGAGCCACCTCCTTTTTTATGTTTGGCTTTTAGTGTGAAACGGAGAGCAGATCCCAAAGCGGGCATCCCATTGGCTACATCCGGTAGTATTGGTCGAGTAATACTGCGCCAGCAGTGGTATTGTCAACAGGTCTCTTGGGAGATTGATGAAGAGAAACTTTTACCGGATTCTTCGGAGCGGACGATGACTATCCTTGAGGCGAGCGGGGCGGAACGTTCGGATAGATTCCGCGTGGGAGACGTTCGGGGCCAATTGCCCCTTCGCAGGCATACCCTGGTTCGAAGGGCCAGAGGAGGGATCGACCTTGCCAAGAACCTCTCACTTGGACCGTACTCAACGAGACCCCAAGTCGAGCCGCCTCCTCGCGCATTGTGGAGAGGCAGTCTTCGTAGGAATAGGCGCGGCGACCCAATATGATCGGGTTGCCAGTATGGCTATGGAATACGGTATAGGACTCAGCGCAGCCTGCCAGGAGCAATATCATGATGAGTATAGGACCTTTCGTCATGCGCCTTTACCCTCACTAACTGAGGTGATTATTTTCAGGGATGCGCCTCTCGCTGGGTAGGTGGCAGTGCGAGAGTGATCTCATTTTTGACGAGCCGACCTAAGCGAACTTGGTCTTCCCCAGGCATTTGGATAAATTCGACACCGAACAGTCGCCCCTCGCACCAGCGTACTTTGGCTAATCCGACTCGGAGCGGAGACGTGACGTCAGGGACGAGCATCCTCATCTCAAGATAGGAGCCGGGCTTGACGCGTTTTCGGCTATGGACGGCGCAGCCAGGTACAGACACGTTGAGCACGGTTCCCTCTCCCACATAGGCCTCACCAGCAAACACCACGGGGAAGTCGCTGTGGACTCGTTTGCAGTACCGAAGTTTCGTCATGGCAGTTGCTTCCTTCTCGGTCAGACGATGAGGAGTGCAGAGAGTACCACAGTCTTCCTTCAGCATGCGAGAGGCCCCCTCGTTTGTGGGATATGACACAAGAGAGATTGGTCCTCCTCAGCATCCTCCAACGAACCCCAAAGTGCGGCAAGAAGAGTCAAAAAAAGGAAAGCCCCCACCTTCATCTCCCTACGAAAGTTGGGAGTCATGAGTAACCATAAGTTATTGGAATTATAACATAGCCAAGCATTCTGTCCTCCCTGCCAGACGGTATAGAACCTGCGCTTACAGCATCTCAAGACAGGGTCAACTCCCGAGTAACATGGAAGACGCGTCGCAGGGTTACACAGGTTTCGGCGCAGGGAGGAAACAAAGATGAACAGGGTCGAGCTTCACAACGAACCATATCGAGATGACTCAAGACGCTGGACATTCAGCCTCACGGGCTCCGTCAGATTGTGTGCCTTCGCAGTCGTGCTCCTTCTGGCGACGTCGGCACCCTCTGTTCTCGCCGATCCGCAGCTCTATGGAGACGTCAATCCCACGGGTCTGGTGAGTGTCACGCATGTACCGACAGATGAGCCTGTCGCAGCAGTTCGCTACAGGGCCCGGTATCACAGTGGTGTGACGGATCGAGAACTTGAGCAAGCGGTCAGCCGTGCGGCTCAGCAGCACCACGTTCAACCGGCCTTGCTCTTGGCAGTGATGAAGGCCGAGTCTTCCTTTAATCCGATCGCAGTCTCAAAGGCGGGAGCGGTAGGACTCATGCAACTGATTCCGGAAACCGCCATCCGGCATGGCGTGCGTAACCTCTACGATGCGAACGACAACATCACCGGTGGGGCCAAGCACCTGCGTTACCTCCTGGACCGGTTCCACGGGAACATCCGGTTAGCCTTGGCTGCCTATAACGCGGGCGAACGCAGGGTGGATCGATATGGACAGATCCCGCCCTATAAGGAAACACAGGATTATGTAAAAAGGGTGCTCGTCTACTATCGGAGCTATAAGAAGGACGGTTGGATCATGCCGGCCGTGATGACCGCCCCGTCTCTTCACGCAGGCCGACCGTCCTAATAGGCTGCGGAAAAACCATTTCAGCACAGCAGAACTTCGATGGCCTACACGTCTGGGACACTAGGAGAGTATTCCAGCAGGATGCTCAAAAGGGCCAGACTTCTCACCCGCCCAACCCTGGCGCGCCGAGACGCGCCTTGCCCCAAGCAAGGCCGCAGCGAGCGAAGAGGCGAAGGCGTACGCTTCGGTACGTTGAGGTTCTGAGCGAAGCGAGAACGCCGCTGGCGGCCTTTTTCAGCATCCTGCTAAGTGATTGCCTGTGACCTCGTATGGTTATGAGGACGCAGCGATTCAGATGATGGATCCATCTGAAGAGACAGGGACCTCAAGCGCCTGTAGGGATCAAGAAGCGAAGCGAAACGTGCAATCAGAGAGTTGCGGCAGTGGAGGCGTTAGGCGGGTTTTTCAGCGACGTAGTCCAAGTACTTCCACAGTTCCTTGGCCTCCTCTTCGGAGAATACGAGCGGGGTGTTGTGAGCGGATCCGGAGAAGTAGATCTTTAGCGACATAGAATCTTGCCAAATCTGTGCTTCGCAGTAGCTCACACTATCGAGGTTTAAGGCTTTCTTGCCAATACGAACAAAGTGCATAGCGTCTCCTTGCCCTGCTCCAACTCTCCGCCGACTATATCACCGCATGGTCTTCCGTCAAACGCTTACCGTATTTTCCGGCCCCCTAACAGCTCTGCGATCACGTGGCGGAGGCGTGCTTCCTCGTGGGATTGCAGGCGGAGGAATCTCACCCCGAACTCCTGGCCTTTGGCCCACCGTACCGTGGCGAGCTCGACCCTGATCGGCACGGCCTCCTGTGACCCATAGAAGAAACATAGCTCTAACTCCGTGCCGGGTTGCAACACTGTGTCGCTTTCCATTCGACACCCGTAGTGGGAGAGGTCCTGCAGGAACCCTTCTCCACCCACCATCGAGACACCGGAGGAAAACAAGCCACGGAATTGCACGCGGAGCCGCGTCTGTCCCCGCAAAGCGACGCCGGTTGCACCTGGATGGATCGCGACGAGGAGTTCGATGATCCTCTGGTCTCCGGTGAGCATGCCGGGCTTGAGATAGCCTTCGATCCGTGCCCAGGCGCCAGCGTCCGCGCGTGCTTGCAGTTCATGCAGCGTGTTTTCGGCCTGCAACCCAGCTTCGTTCATCACTTGGAGGATATAACGGCGCGTGGTTTGATAATCTTCTAAGTCGCTCACACCTCACGACCCTTTCCCCTTCCGCAACGTCCCCTTTCCGCTCCAGCTAGTGCCTGCGTGAGCCCTAAGATGACGAGCAAGGCTAGGCTGTCCGTGGGGGACTCGCAGGGGAGGCGTATTGTAGGAGGGTGACGAAGGAAGGCGCAAGGTGGGATCTCAAGATTGCTTCAAATGGAGGTGCGTCGTCGTATCGCGATTCATTTGACCATCAAGTTTTCAGCGACTGACGCTGCACTACGTCATGGATGAACCCATGCAGGTGGGCGTCGTTAATCTGCTTCCCTAAGGCTAAAATCTCAGACACCACACGCTGAATGGCAGCTTCTGGCGGAGCGGTTCTCAAGTCCAGGACTTCTTCGTGCAGGACCACTTGTCCTGCTTCGGTTTCCGACCACGCTCGGTACAGGTAGGAATTCCCCTTGCCAGATAGAAGCTTGGCCTTTTCGAGAAGTTCATCAAGACGATAAATCTCTGCGGCAGTTGGATCATGCTTCTTAAATCGCTTTTTGATCTTCTTGCGTAAAGCAGAGATGGGCTTTCGTCTTGTGGGATCGAGAGTTTTAGGGTCTGAGACTCCCGACAGTGTTTTCACGGAATAGCGCAGGACTCCCTCCAGATGCATATGCGCGATGGCTAGCCGTCCCAGCGCCTCAAGCAGCTGAGGTCGATTTGGCACGGTGAGGCGTTGCATAGAGAGGGACATGCGCTCGGTCTCCTTCTCTCGTATGGTAGCCTGTTCAGTTTCTGACATCGCCGAGGCTCCCTACCCGCTCCCACCTACACCTTTATCAAATCCTCCTTCTTCGTATCAAGCCTCAGAACTGTTGGTTCGCGAGCAGGAAGGATCTGGAGCTGCTTGAGGGGAGGGCAATTATTCACGTTTGTAGCATGCACGTAGCAAACCCACCTCCGCCGTAGGCGTGGATACCTTATTCTGCTTCAGTCAGATGCGTGAGAGCAGTTTCGGCATGTTCCGTGGCGACGTCGGCGTGGCCCGCTTTACCATGCTCAATGGCCTCTTTCAGATGCT
>DASQFV010000096.1:0-5996 GCA_035632975.1 Nitrospiraceae bacterium | reverse complement strand
TTGCTCAACGGGAGCGGCGTGATGCTCGATCAGCTGTAACCAGAGCTTGCTGGAGGAGGCCAGCTGACTCTTGGGCGAGACGGCGATCACTTTCTCGAAGTACTTCGAGGCGCTATCTCGACTTTCGTAGAGCCCCAGCAGGGCGCGCGCAAAGTAGACTTGGTCGCAGGAATTGCGCTCGGCGCATTTCTGGGCGAGCGCCTCCTGTTTTTTGGCCGACGCTTGGAGGGATTTCGCCACTCCCGTATCCACCGTGAAGTAGGGCTTCGAAAATTGTGGGGCTGCCGACCACGCCGCGCATCCGGCGAGGAATAGACAGGACAAGACTCCCGAGGTGAAGCCTTGGTGGACAGCCTTCATACGGTTCTTCCTGGTTTCGTGAGGCGTAGGATAAATCGCACAGTCGTTCCCTTCTTGGCTTCGCTTTCGATCCAAATCCGTCCTCCGTGTGCTTCGACCACTTTTTTTGCCAGTGCCAAGCCGAGGCCACTCCCCGGTGTAGCCTGTTTGGCCTTCGTGCGTCCTTGATAGAAGCGTTCGAAAATATAGGGCAGGTCTTCGGTCTGAATACCGGGTCCTCCATCGGTCACGCTCACCTCGAGGACTCCCGCTTTCGGGTCCGGCTTCATGAGTACCTTTACAATGCCCCCTTCCGAGCTGAATTTTAAGGCGTTTGAGAGCAAATTGTCGAGCACTTGTTCAATTCGAATGGCATCCGCCTTGACCCACACACGTTGTGCAGGCGCTTCCAGCAATAGTTGCACATGCTTGGCATCGGCGAGGAGCTGGACTTTGTTGACCGACATATCTGTGACGCGCTTGAGGTCCGTCGGGACAATTCGATACTCCATCATTCCGGCGTCCATCTTGGAGAGATCCAGAATGGTGGAGATGAGGGTGATGAGCCGGCGGCTGCTGTCTGCCATGATGCGCAAGGTGGTACGTTGTTCGTGCGACAAGGGGCCGGGAATTTCATCCAACAGCAAATGGGTGCCTTCTTGGATCGAGGCCATGGGCGTGCGCAATTCGTGGGAGACATGGGCGAGAAACTCCCCCTTCATATCGTCCAGCTCTTGTAGTTTTGTGCCCATCCAATTTACGGCGTCGACGAGGTTTCGCAACTCACCGGGGGCTCGAATATTCAGCGACGCGCGGAAATTCCCCTGCCCGATCTGTTTGATATGGGTCTGCAATTGGCGAAGGGGGCGCAAGATCGTGTAGCTGGCAATGCCGGCGAGCGCAATGCCAAATACGAGCGCAAGCAGGACCAGCTGCTCAGTCACCGCTTCGGCTTGGGCCGAGTTTTCCCGTGACCGGCTGACGCCGACACTGATACCCGTCTCGTGAAGATCGATAAACTGTTGCAGTGTGGCGCTTATGCGGTCCATCAAGGCGTCTCGCCGACCTTCATAGTCCGCAGACGGAGGCGCTGGAGACGACCGGCCTTTCTCCAGTTCTGTGTGGAAAATCATGAGTCGTTCTTGCTGCAACTGCTTGGTATCCTCAAGCAGTTGAATGCCTTGGGGAGTGAGTTCCTGTGTTTCGAGGGTCTGGAGTCCGCGATGGAATTCGTCGACCTCTTCATCGAAATGTTGCAAGAACGTGGCATCGCGTACGGCCAGATACTTCTTTTCGCTATTGAGTTGGGCATAGAGCGCGGTGAGCAGGCGTTTGGCCGATTCGATCGCCGGATAATGGTGAGTGGCCATGTTGGCACTCAACGCAGTCAGCTGGCGCAGTTGAAACAAGGCATACAGATTCACCCCTGCCATCACCACAATGATGACAAGGGAGGTCAGGACGATCCGCCAGAATATAGATAAGCGCACGAGCGAAGCTCTTTCTCAGCCTTGAAAATCGAGGTTATCTGTAGAGGCTGTAGGTAATTCCATACACTATTTCTCCCGGCCACTCAAGCGATCTGGCAAACACACTCGCTCGTGAATCCCTCCCCGCACTTGTCCCTACTTGAATGGGGAGCCAAATCGGCGCTGACGTCGTGACACCCCATGTAACGATGCAAAGAGATGGCCGCGAAACAACAACATGGCCACGGCAAGCGGTGGCGTGAGGAGCAGCCCGAAATACCAGCTGATTGAGGAAGGGATACCCACGTAGTCCAGCCAACCTCCGAGAATCGTGAAAGGCAGCACGAGGAGCTGGGAAAAATCCAAACCTGCCCCCCTCCCCACTCGACTGGAGAGGGAGAAAAACGATTGCAGTCCCATGGGCGAGAGGACGATGGGGATCAGAATCACCGCAAACGGAAGAAACCATTCAATCCAATTCTCAAGGATGAATTCGTACGAGGTCTTGAATACGTCGAGCGGGGAATCATGCCGAACTTGATAGATAATTTCCGGTGCCGGGTTCAGCAAGAGAAAGAGGAGCAGAAACACTGCGTACGATAGGAGTTGCCCAAACGGGTTCGTCTGTATACTCAGGTCGAGAGCCATTAGCGGCAGCCACAGGATGAACCCAATACTGATGACATCCCAAAAGTAGTGACCGACGCTGCCAAGAATGTCGTGGAAGGTGAGTGCCCGTGCATGACTAATTGATTGCTCGATCAGACTCAGGGTGGCGCCAACCAGGAGCGCATTCACCGCACCCAGCAGAAAGCCTCCGGCCATGCCGAGCGGCGATGCAATCTGGGTGGCGAGCACCAGGAGAAAACCAAATCCCACCACGGCCACCATGGTCATCCAGCCGCGGGCAAGGGATTCTCCGGTTTTACGAAAGGCGTTCCTATAGAGTGCGAGTGTATCGGTTAGAATGCGCGACATGAAAGACAATAGTCTGCGGGAACTTCTCTGGTCAAGCCGCGCCGCGCTGCTCGTGGGAGGGTTGACTTCCTCTATTCCTATGATTATGTGAATGCCAACAATACACATGGATGAGCGAAGAGGAGTGATCCAATGGACATGAACCGCATGACGATCAAGCTACAAGAGGCGCTCCAGACCGCGTCGTCCCATGCCGTGAGGCGAAGTCATCAGGGGATAGATGTGGAGCACCTCCTACTTGCGTTCGTGGAACAGGATGGAGGCCTCGCGTCCTCACTCCTCGAGCAGGCAGGGTTGTCAGTGCCCTCCGTTCGCCAGACAGTGGAGCAGGCACTTACGAAGCTGCCTCAAGTACAGGGCGCAGGGGCAAGCCCCGGACAACTCCACGTCACCTCGCGGCTGAGTCAAGTCTTGGCCAAAGCCGAAGACGAGCAACGAGTGTTGAAAGACGACTATCTCAGCGTCGAACATGTCGTCCTCGCCATGGTTCAGGAAGGGGGCGTCTTCAAGAAACTCGGCCTGACGAAGGAACGGCTCTTGGGTGCGCTGCAACAAATACGAGGGTCTCAACGTGTCACGAGCCAGGACCCCGAAGGCACCTACCAGGCTTTGGAAAAATATGGCCGCGACCTGACCCGGTTAGCAGGGCAAGGGAAACTGGATCCCGTCATTGGGCGCGACGAGGAAATTCGTCGCGTCGTGCAAATTCTCTCACGACGAACTAAAAACAACCCGGTGCTCATTGGCGAACCAGGCGTTGGAAAAACCGCCATCGTCGAAGGGCTAGCCATTCGCATTATCAAGGGGGATGTGCCTGAAGGACTGAAGAAGAAGCGCCTCATCACCCTCGACATGGGATCACTGGTGGCCGGCGCAAAGTTTCGCGGCGAGTTCGAAGAACGATTGAAGGCGGTCCTCAAAGAGGTACAGACGTCAGAAGGACAAGTTTTGCTCTTCATCGATGAACTGCATACGGTCGTGGGAGCAGGCGCGGCGGAGGGGGCAATGGATGCCGCCAATCTGCTTAAGCCCATGCTGGCCCGCGGCGAATTGCATTTGATCGGCGCGACGACGCTGGATGAGTATCGGAAACATATTGAGAAGGATGCCGCGTTGGAGCGGCGGTTCCAGACGGTCCTGGTCGATCAACCGACGGTGGAGGATACCATCTCAATTCTGCGCGGACTCAAGGAGCGCTACGAAGTGCACCATGGCGTGCGCATCAAAGACGCCGCGCTGGTCGCTGCGGCGAAACTCTCGAATCGGTATATCTCCGACCGCTTTCTCCCGGACAAAGCCATCGATCTCGTCGATGAATCGGCGGCCCGCCTGCGTACGGAAATCGATAGCTTGCCTGCGGAACTCGATGAGGTCTCGCGCAAGGTGATGCAACTCGAGATCGAGCGGGAGGCCTTGCGGAAAGAACAGGATCAGGCCAGCCGGGCTCGGCTGGCGACGCTTGAGCAAGAGCTGGGTGAAAAACAAGGAGACCTCCAGGCGCTCAAGACGCGATGGGACTCTGAAAAGGCCTCGGTGTCACGGCTACGCAAGACTCGTGAGGCGATGGAAGAGGTGAAGCAGGCGATGGAACGTGCGGAACGGGCCTACGATCTGAATCGCGTGGCCGAGCTGCGATACGGAGAGTTGCCTCGCCTTGAGCGGGAACTGGCGTTGGAGCAGGAGCAGCTCGGCAAGAAACAGGGCGAAAGCCGGTTGCTCAAAGAAGAGGTCGATGAAGACGACATCGCGGCCATCGTGAGTCGCTGGACGGGAATCCCCGTCTCCCGGCTTGTCGAAGGCGAAACGGAGAAACTCTTAAAGCTTGGCGAGCTTCTCCATCAGCGAGTGGTCGGCCAGGATGAAGCGGTGCAGGCCGTCGCAGATGCAGTCCTCCGCGCGCGCTCCGGCATCAAAGACCCGAATCGGCCCATTGGTTCGTTTCTCTTTCTTGGTCCGACTGGAGTCGGAAAAACCGAGTTGGCGCGAACCCTTGCCGCGACGCTCTTCGACGACGAGGCCAACCTGATTCGGATCGATATGTCCGAGTACATGGAGAAACACACGGTGGCCCGTCTGATCGGGGCCCCGCCAGGCTACATCGGCTACGAAGAGGGTGGGCAACTGACTGAAGCAGTCCGGCGGCGTCCGTTCTCCGTCATTCTGTTCGACGAGATCGAAAAGGCCCATCACGACGTCTTCAATGTCTTGCTTCAAGTGTTGGACGACGGACGATTGACGGATTCCCAGGGCCGGACCGTCGATTTTAAGAACACGGTTTTGATCATGACGTCAAACATCGGTAGTCCGCAGATTCTTGAGGCGCAGCAACGGCGCGCATCCTATGACGAGGTCTGTTCGCTCGTGATGGCGGAATTACGAGGATACTTCCGCCCGGAATTCTTAAACCGCGTCGACGAGACGGTGGTATTCCATCCCCTGGAGACGGAGCAGCTCACGAAGATCGTCGAGATTCAACTCGAACGGTTGCGGGCACGTTTGACAGAGCGGCGGATCTCCCTGTCTGTGACGCCGGCGGCCTTACGGTATCTGGGTGAGCGCGGCTACGATCCGGTCTATGGGGCGAGACCGTTGAAGCGATTGATCCAACAGGAAATTGAAACACCGATGGCGCGTCAGTTGGTCAAAGGCGATATGCGCGATGGAGATATGGCGACCGTCGATCTGAAGGACCAGCACATCGTCATCGTACCAACTGTTACAGAGTAGGAGGCTGCAGAAATACCATTTCGTCACAGCAGAACTGCGATGGCCTGCACGCCTTGGACATGAATAGAGTCCTCCCGCAGGATGCTCAAAAAGGTCGTCCAGCAAGGCCGCAGCGAGTGAAGGTGCCGAGGCGTAACTTTCTCACCCGCCCGCCCCGAACTGCTACCGCAGTTCTATCCCGATGGAGTACGTTGAAGGTCTAAACGATGCGAGAACGCTGCATGGGAAAGGGCGCGTCTCGGCGCGCCGGGGCTGGGCGGGTGAGAAGGATGACTTTTTCAGCATCCTGCTAGGAGGGGGCGTCCCGGTTCAGCCCAGGACGACCGACCCGCCTTTCACATCTTGCGTCGTACCGCTGGCACGGAGCTTGTCGATACTCCATTCGGTGGGAGAGACCCGGATCACATGGCCTTTGATCGTATGGAACTCCCCTTTCGTGAAGGCGACTACGTCGGGCGCCTTCACGTCCATCTGTAAGATGAC
>DASQFV010000095.1:0-2649 GCA_035632975.1 Nitrospiraceae bacterium | reverse complement strand
CGGAACACGGTACTTCCCTGCCTTCGTCGAACAATTGGCGCGCCGATCCTTCGCCCTGCATTTGATGCTGACCCTCCGACTCATCGAGGAAATGAGCATCGACCTGCGTGAACAGCACGGTGACGACGGGTTCACCCAGCGCGAGGGCGAGGCAGTAAATCTCGCGGTGCAGTTGATGATCACCGAGGGCATGCTGGAGCAGGACAACTGAGCGACGTGCGAGTCGTAACGTCAGTGGTTGCCTTTCTGCCAGCGCCTCCAATTGAAACCTCAAGGTCTTGTGATCATTCATCGGCCTGCTTGAGGCGTGGGTAGTTTATATTTCGAATAGTCCCTCCAAGCTCGCTTGTTTCTTCTTCTCGGAACGACACCCATGCTTGGTTCTACTGCGCCCGTCGAGCGAGGCTACAGATGATCCTCCAAGCTTGCTCGTGTACGTCCTCTCGAGGGGTGGCGTCCAGTGATCCTCAACTGCGCGCGTCGAACGACCACCGCTTCATCGTGGGGGTTCCGCGAGCATGGAGGATTACTGGATGCTACCCCTCACCTCTTTGCTTCCGCCGGCGGCCAATTCAGTTCCGCGTGGCGGCCACAGTAGAAGCAGGAGAGACGGTAACGGGCTTTGCGTCGGGGATTCGGCATGGACGTAAAAGTGATGGGGGTGTCGTCGAAGGGGCAAGTGGGTTGGTCGTGGAGGAGATGGACTTCAGCCATCATGGTGATCGAAGCGCCATCCCACGGTGGGATCGTCTGTTCTTTGCCGGCAATCTGCTCCTTCGTATGACACTGTTTGCATTCGGCTTCGTAAGTCTTGATACGGGCGAGATGGGGTGTGTGGTCGGTAATGTTCATCGCTCCACCGCAGCCGGGCTTGGGACAGGTAAGATGTTCATGCTGCAAGGCTTGCACAAATCGACCGTGCGCTATCCGTTCTTGTTCTGACTTCATGGCATCTCCTCCGAATCATTGCTCCGGTCGCTTCCATTGTGGGGCGATTGTTCTCTCTCAGCCTCGTTTACAGCGGTTCTTTCTCTTCTCTTCACTCTCCCTAGAAGGGTGGCCCAACCGCTCTTCACTGCGCGCATCGAACGATATACATGCTCCCTCCAAGCTTGCTCGTTCCCCTTCCATGAATGGTACACGGGTTGGTCCCACTTCGCCCGTCTGCTCCATCCCTACTCGTTTCACAAAGGGTAGCCTGGTTGATCCTCGATTGCGCGCGTCGAACGAGCACCTTCTGAGCGTGCGCGTTCCGCGAGCAGGAGGACGACCGGGCTACCCTTCATATTCCCCACGCCCCACTGATTTGAATGTTGGCTCCATTTACATACCGCGCATCATCGGACAGCAGATACCGTACGGCAGCCACAGTATCGTCTACGGTTCCGATGTATCCGGCTGGGATGCGTTTGGTCATGCCGGCGAGTTCTCCCGGCGGCGCGCTGCCTGAATCGATGAAGCCGGGTGAGATCGCATTGACGGTAATGCCGTGGGGCGCCAGTAGTTTGGCCAGCGTGCGAGTCAGAATCAAGACGCCGGCCTTGGCGATGTAATGTGCCGTGACATCCGGCTGGGACACCATCTGGTCTGCGTTGGCCATACTGAAATTGATGATGTGTCCGGATTTGCGGGCCTTCATGCCCGGTGTGACGGCTTGCGCCAGGTAGAAGATAGGATGGAGATTGCTGTCGAACATCTCGTTCCAGCCTGCCGCTGTTTCGTCGAACAGGTTCACGCGATGGTACGGTCCTGCTCCGTTGATCAGCGCGTCGATCCGTCCCCACTGCTGTTCGACTTGGGCCACGAGACCTTTGGCCGCCTGGGGGTCTGACACGTCACAGCGAATCGAGAGTGCACGACCTCCACGACTGATGATGGCGTCGGCTGTGGCTGCGCCCTCTGCTTCGCTCGTGCGGTAGCAGATGGCGACCGACCACTGTTGTGCAGCCAGGTCGAGCGCGATCCCCCGTCCAATGCCTTTGGCCCCGCCTGTGATGAGTGCGACACGCTCTGCCATAGTTGATCCCTTCGGTGGTCGGGGTGGCCGATCCTGTAACTTATCGAGTCTTGAGTCTGGTTGCGAGCA
Source organism: Nitrospiraceae bacterium (assembly GCA_035632975.1). Taxonomy (GTDB): domain Bacteria; phylum Nitrospirota; class Nitrospiria; order Nitrospirales; family Nitrospiraceae; genus Palsa-1315. The sequence continues at coordinate 563 of DASQFV010000095.1, read as the reverse complement.
GCTGCAATGTGCCGGCTGTTCGCATGGAGAAGGTCCGGTCGTGTTTGGGCTTCTTATTGTCCTCTCGGCACTCTGTGATGAGCGCCTGCAAGTCTGCGATCGTATCCACGTCGCGCCATGCGGTGGTGAGCCCGACGGATAAACTCAGTGTCTTGGCCCGCTGTTGTGTGACGGCGAGGACTTGATCGGTGGACCAGGGCACCCCGGTAAACAGTTTTTCAGTCGGCTGCTTGAGGCCGATGAGGTAGTACCCGCCATCCAGGGCTGGCCCCAAAACCACGTCCGCGCGGCCCAGCATCGCGAACGCCTCTTGATACACCGACAGAGGCAAGGTCGGGACATCGGTCCCCACGATGATCACTTGCTTGTAGCCTTTGGCGAATAAGTCGACCGAGGTGCGGTGCAACCGTTGGCCCAGATCCTCTCCTACTTGATCCAACAGGCGGACGCCCTGTCGTTCTTCCATAATTTTGAAGAACACCAGATCAGAGGAAGGAGCACAGGCCATATACCGATGAAACGGGAGTTGAAGTGTTGCGACAGCGAGTTTGGTCCGTTCCAGC
>DASQFV010000094.1:0-6407 GCA_035632975.1 Nitrospiraceae bacterium | reverse complement strand
GAGATGAATCCGCGCGTATCGAGGAGTTCCGCGCTCGCCTCGAAGGCGACGGGGTTTCCCATCGCCAAGATTGCCGCGAAGCTTGCCGTGGGCTACACGTTGGATGAAATCACCAATGACATCACCGGTGTGACAAAAGCTGCATTCGAACCCACGATCGACTATGTGGTGGTGAAGATCCCTCGTTTTGCCTTCCAAAAGTTCCGAGGGGCCGATCCCACCCTCACGACACAGATGAAATCGGTGGGCGAAGTGATGGCAATTGGGCGCACCTTTAAAGAGTCCTTGCAGAAGGCGATTCGTTCATTGGAGTTGAACATGAACGGGCTCTCCTCGCGGGAGGGGTTGGATCGCGGCATTCCTGAAGGGCTTGATCGGCAACAAGCGCTGGAGCGGATACGCCAACATCTGCGGACCCCGATGGCGGAGCGACTGTGGCACGTGGCGGATGGCATGCGTCTCGGCCTGTCCAATGACGACCTGTTTGCCCTCACGAAGATCGATCCCTGGTTTTTTGAACAGATCCGAGAGTTGATGCAGTTTGAAGCCCTGCTGGTCGGTCAGGCGGGAAAGAAACCAGCGATGCTTGAGGAATCGCTTCTGTGGGAGGCTAAGGAGCTTGGTTTTTCAGACGATCGTATCGCAGAGCTCATCGGCGTGACCTCCGCCTCGGTCCGGAAGCAGAGGACCAAGGCCGGCCAGGGCAGAAGAGGGGTAACCTATAAACGCGTCGACACCTGCGCCGCAGAGTTTGAAGCCCATACCCCGTATCTTTATTCGACGTACGGACGCGAATGTGAGGCTCGCCCGACAGACCGGAAGAAAGTGATCATTCTCGGTGGGGGGCCGAATCGTATCGGGCAGGGGATCGAATTCGACTACTGTTGTGTACACGCGGCCATGGCGCTTCGGGAAGAAGGTATCGAATCGATCATGGTGAATTGTAACCCCGAAACGGTGAGTACAGACTACGACACCTCGGACCGACTCTATTTTGAGCCATTGACTGAGGAAGACGTCCTCAACATCGTGGAGCGCGAACAGCCGTTGGGAGTCGTGTTGCAGTTCGGCGGGCAGACGCCCCTCAAGCTCGCGCTGCCCTTGTCCCAGGCCGGGGTGCGAATTTTGGGTACGAGTCCTGAGGCGATCGATCGCGCGGAAGATCGAGAACGATTCCGCGACCTCTTGACTAAGCTCGGGCTCCGCCAAGCGGAGAGTGGCATGGCCCGATCCGTAGACGAGGCCCTTCGGATCGCCTCGCAGATCAGCTATCCGGTCATGGTGCGGCCTTCGTATGTGTTGGGCGGGCGATCCATGCAGATTGTCTACGACGAATCCGGGTTGCTGGAGTATATGGGATCGGCGGTCAAAGCCTCCTCGAAACATCCCGTGCTGATCGACAAGTATCTTTCGGATGCAATTGAAGTTGATGCTGATGCTATTTCAGATGGGACGAACGTCGTGGTGGCCGGAATCATGGAACATATCGAAGAAGCCGGGGTGCATTCGGGGGACTCGGCCTGTTCGTTGCCGCCCTATTCGCTGGGTCAGAAAGTTGTCGAAGAGATTCGTCGACAAATGAAAGCGTTGGCTCTGGAGCTCGGCGTGATCGGCCTGATGAATGCGCAATTTGCGGTAAAGGAAGAGACGATCTATGTACTGGAGGTCAATCCTCGAGGCTCGCGCACTGTGCCGTTCGTCAGTAAAGCCATTGGCGTGCCTCTGGCCAAGCTGGCGATGAAGACCATGGTGGGCAAGAGCCTTCCGGAGCTGGGGTTGATCGAGGCCCCTACTCCCGCGCATTTGTCTGTGAAGGAATCTGTTTTCCCCTTTAATAAGTTTCCGGGGGTGGATGTCCTTTTAGGTCCGGAGATGAAGTCCACTGGAGAAGTAATGGGCATCGACCAGGATTTTGGATGGGCCTTCGCGAAGTCCCAAGCAGGAGCTGGTGCGCCGTTGCCAAAGGGAGGCACGGCATTCATCAGCGTAAAGGAGAGTGATCGCCCGGTGGCTCTGGAAGTCGTGCAACAGCTCCAGCGGCTGGGGTTTACCATTCAAGCCACGAGTGGAACGGCGGCGTATTTACGCAATCATGGAGTCATTGCGGAAACCGTGAACAAGGTCAAGGAAGGTCGGCCCCATATCGTGGACCATATCAAGAACGGGCGGGTGGCCTTGGTCCTGAATACCGTGCGCACCGCGTCGTCACATGCCGATTCATTGTCGATCCGCCGGGAGGCCCTGAACAAAGGGCTGGCCTACTATACGACCATCCGGGGGGCACGAGCGGCGGTCATGGGCATTGAAGCGATCCTCAAGAAAGAGCTTACCATTCGGTCGCTGCAGGAATATCACGGCACAGGAAGCGCGGAGCGATGAATAATGATCGCTGATCGCTGAACATGAGGCCATGATTCTCCTCTAGCAGGTTGCGGAAACATTATTTGATACGCGAGAACTTCGCTGGTCCGCAAGTGTGGCACAATAATATAATGCTCTCGCAGGATGCTCAAAAGGTCCGTTCAGCAAGGCCGCAGCGAGTGAAGGCCTGAGGCGTACCCTCTGGGGTACGTTGAGGGTCTAAACGATGCGAGAACGAAGCTGGCGGACTTTTTCAGCATCCTGCTAGTATTCATCGTTCCGCGTTCACCGTTCAGGGACTGTAGTTTGGAGGAAGAATGCCGACACCGATCACGAGGAAGGGGCACGAGGCGCTCAAAGCAGAGCTCGATCGTCTGCGCAAAGTCGAGCGCGCCAAAAATATCGAAGCCATTGCTGAAGCGCGCGGCCATGGCGATTTGAGCGAGAACGCAGAGTACGATGCCGCCAAGGAGCGCCAGGGATTCATTGAGTCGCGTATCGTGGAACTGCAGGGGAAGCTGGCCGACGCCCGTATCATCGAAACGGCCGGACGAGTCTCCGACACGATCGTGTTCGGCGCCACGGTGCTCGTGATTGAACAGGAGTCGCAGTCGAAGCGGCAGTACACACTGGTGGGACAGGATGAAGCCGACATGAAAGTGAACCGCATCTCGATTCAGTCCCCGGTCGGGAAAGCGTTAATCGGAAAGCGAGTCGGCGATTTCGTCGAGGTCAGGACACCGGCCAAGATGGTCGAATACGAGGTGGTGGAGATTCGCTTCGAGGAGTTGTAGCCCGCATTATTCATGAACACTTCTGCTGCAATCGCGGAGTTGGAAGTCAGGATCCAATGTTGAACTCTTTCTTCGCGCCAGGATCATGGGATAGGCGCTCGACCTCGCAAGCGCGGTGGCGACGCACCTGGACGCGGTTGGCATACGCCCAGCGACGAACCGTCATGAATATTGCGGGCTAGCATGCCGCACCCTCTGGGACTCATCACGCTGTTGACCGATTTCGGCGATCGAGATTGGTTCGTGGCGAGTATGAAAGGGGCGATCCTCACCGTCAATCCCCACGCCACCCTCGTCGATCTGTCTCATCACGTGCCGCCCCATTCGGTTGAAGACGCCGCCTATATCCTGAAATCCTGCTATCGGTATTTTCCTGATGGCACGGTCCATATGGCCGTCGTCGATCCCGGCGTGGGCAGCGCGCGGCGGGCAATTACGGTCAAAAGCGCACGGTATTTTTTCCTAGCGCCGGACAACGGCGTGCTGAGCTACATATTCGACGACGAGCAGCCGGTCGAAGTGCGCGAGATCAACCAGCGGAAGTTTCGTCGTGAATCGCCTGGCCACACCTTCGACGGGCGGGATCTCTTTGCGCCGGCTGCTGCCAGACTTGCCAAGCAGGAACCTTTTGAGTCGTACGGGCCGGTCATCGGAGATTACCAGACATTTCCGATTGCTCAGCCACATTGGGAGCAGGCGACCCTGGTCGGCGAGATCGTCTACGGGGATCGGTTCGGAAACCTGATCACCAACCTGACCCGGCAGCATCTCGAAGAGGTGCGTGTGGTCGCGAAGGGCCGGCAATTGTCCATTCTTATCGGCAAGCGGATCATCGAAGGGTTAGTGGAAAGTTACAGCGAGGGGATGGCGGAGAAGCCGTCCGCGCTCATCAACAGTGAGGGCAAGCTTGAAGTCTTTCTGAAAGAAGCCTCCGCCGCCGATCTCCTCCAGGTGGGGAGGGGAGCGCGAATCAAAATCTCATGAGCCTCTGCAGCTATGGAAATTTCTTTGTTCTTTCTTCCACCGCCATTTGTGCTGTCGTATAGCCTTGCGGCACGACGCCCTGCCCGTGGCTACAACAACGCGAGCTGAGCCTGCGCCCACGCATTGCCCTGGGCGGCGGCCTTCTCGTACCATTTCCGTGCCGTCGTATAGTCCTTCGGCCCACCTTGTCCATTGGCATAGAGCTGCCCGAGTTGAGCCTGCGCCCACACGTGGCCCTGGGCGCCGGCTTTCTCGTACCATCCCCGTGCTGTCGCATAGTTTTGAGGCACCCCTCGCCCACTGGCATACAATTGGCCAAGGCTGTACTGAGCCTGTGCAACACCGTCGTTTGCCGCTTGCTCCCACCACAGCCGTGCCTTCTTATAGTCCTGAGGCACACCCAGCCCGTCGGCAGACAGCTGCCCAAGCTGGTTCTGCGCCCACCCATGGCCTTGGGCGGCGGCCTTCTCGAACCATCTCCGTGCCGTCGTATAGTCCTGCGGCACACCTCGCCCATTGGCATAGAGCTGCCCAAGCTGGTTCTGCGCCGATGCCTTGCCCTGGGCGCCTAGCCGCATCAGTTGTTGCAGGTCGACATCTGAGATCATTTCCGGTGTGGATGCCGACGCATGCCCAGGGGCCTGCGCCATCAGGCGCTTGGTTAATTCAGGGCGATCCAAGTGCTCCTGTTGGGGGTTAGTGGTGGGCGCATTCCTCAGCGGTGTCTCCCGTTCATTCGCCTGAACAGAGCTGGTGGAAACATCTGCAGCCTGGTGAACATGCTCTTCTTCTTCAACTCCCAGTGGCTCAGTCTTCAGAATTGGCTCCTGTTCATTCATCTGAGGCGGTTTGTTGGAAATAATCACCTTCGAGTGTTTCGTCAGCGCGAATACGATGACGAGGGTAAAGAGTGCGGCTATGGCCAGCATGGCCGTTCGGGCACGGGGGAACGGTTGATTGCCTTGAGCCGTTGCGCCGGCAGTCTCGTCGCCCTCCTTCTTCGCTCGGTGCCGGCGCTCGTATATGTCCCAGCTCTCACCTTGCTCGGGGGCGGAGCGAATCGTGGTTTGACAGGAAGGGCAGGTCACAGGCTCAACAGCCTTCGCACTCCGTCCGCGGCAGGAACGGAGCCAGTCGTCATACCGTTGTTTCAATACCGGGTCACTGAGCGTCTCGAAGGCTACATTAATCTTGCCGGACTTCTGATCTGCCTTCGCCCGAAGCTTGGGCCTATGGTGAAAGCGGTCGGGATGCCAGACTTGCAACAAGAGACGATAAGAGTCCTTTATCTCTTCGGGAGTCGCTGAATCCTGAATTTCAAGAATGGTGTAATAGGTCTCCATAACTCAATGTTCCAATTAAATGGATTTGGGTAACTTCCGCGAACCCATTGGAAAAAGATCACACGTCCATATGATATCCCAGCGCGACAATCGGTGAAAAGCATGGGCTAGGAGCCTGTCCGACGTTGCCTTCGTGACGAGGCGAAGGAGATGCGGCCAGACGCGAGGCCGCAGGTCCGGAAAAACCGGAGGCGTATTCGTTGGAATACGTTGAGGACTTTTCAGGGCCGAGAACGACGCAGATGGTTGCGGATCGGTCGCCGCAGTAGGACGGTCTATGTCGGATAGGTTCTTAACAGTGCTAACAGAGTACTTTTCATGGCCGGTCTGGTCCATCGTCGTGTGAGTAGGGTAGTGAGGGGGTGGGGGCTGATTGATCTTCCACTGCGCGCAACTTTCTCACCCGCCCACCCACTGGCAGATATTTTTCACCCTCCCTACCCTCCGATTGCTTCGCAATCGATTTCCCGTGACGTGCCAGTATCCCGGGCGAGGGCCTCCTGTTTTCTTCTCTGCACCATCACACCTTCTCGCCCAGAGGAGTCGCCGGAACTGTCCTTCACTGCGCGCATCGAACGAACTCATCTATCAAAATGACCCCTCCGAGCTTGCTCGTTTCTCTCTCAGGAATGGCACCCGTGTTGGTACCCACTGCGGCCGTCGAGCGAGCACATTCTGATCGTGCGCGCTCCGGGAGCAAGGGATCAACACGGGTGTCATTCCACCCCTTTCATCGTGCGCGTTCTGCGAGCAAGAAGGATAGTCTGGCGGCTCCCCTCCCATCCTTCTGCGACCGCGCGTTGCGCGCGCACAGAAGATCATCAGCCTCCACCCCCTCCTCTTGCTTCATGCCCCTGCGCCGGACGCCGGCAGTAGGGTAGCGGTGTCGATGGAGGCTCGCAGAATTTCGACCATGCGCCTGAGC
>DASQFV010000093.1:0-5083 GCA_035632975.1 Nitrospiraceae bacterium | reverse complement strand
CATGACTTTGCATGGTTGTTTTTCTGAGGTGCGAGGCTTTATAGTTTCCGCCCATTGGCCTATGTGAGGGGAGGGTGTCATGGTTTTTTCAGTAGAAAGCGGAGGCGGTTCATGAGGAGGATGCTCGTACTAGCCGCATTGATCGTGTTCACTGTGTACCCAGCGATGGCCGCAGCGCCAGGTGATAAGGGCGCCAAGGAATCCGCCGCGGGGCAGAAACAGAGTCAGGAGAGGCCCACATTGCCCCGTCTGCCAGAGGGGTCGATGGTGTCGATACCAGCGGGAGAGTTTACGATGGGGAGTCAGGATGGTGATCCAGACGAACGACCGGCGCACAAGGTCCATGTGGATGCCTTTTCCATGGATGTGTACGAAGTAACGGTGAGGCAGTATGCGGAATTTCTGCAGGCGACAGGGGTCAATTCGCCTTTGGACTGGCAGACGATGAACCAACCGGCACACCAGAAGCGCCCGGTCGCGAATGTTGATTGGGTGGATGCGGCTGCCTACTGCAAATGGGCCGGCAAGCGCCTGCCGACTGAGGCGGAGTGGGAAAAGGCGGCGCGGGGAACGGATGGCCGTCTCTATCCGTGGGGCAACGATTCCCCAACGCCGCTCCACGCGAACTATGGGAAAAATGGGTCGCACAACTATGAGGCATTGGCGCTGGTGGGGACGTTGGAAGATGGCAAGAGTCCCTATGGCATCTATGACATGGCCGGGAATGTCTGGGAATGGGTCAGCGACTGGTATGACGATGACTATTACACGAAGAGCCCCCAGCAGAACCCGACAGGACCATCAATGGGCGGGTTCAAAGTGATCCGTGGCGGCTCGTGGAACAGCAACACGCGGAACCTGCGATCCGCAGATCGGTACTGGGATCCTCCGTCGTTCCGGAGCTTATACTTCCCCGGGTTCCGGTGCGTGAAGACTCCGTAGCACTTGCAGTCATCTCCATCGTACGCACTCCGCTGAAGATCCCCGGTGCGCTCCATGGGCGGCAGGACGCTGAACAGTCTTGCGGTCGGCTGGATTGGACCGCAAGATTGTTAGTAGTGAGATCTATTTCAGTGGAATACTGATCACCAGCCCCCCCATGACATCATTGATCTTGAAGTCCTGTTTGGGGCTGTCAGGATGGGAATTGTGGCAGCCGATGCAAGCCTGTGCCACTGCAAGATCTGGATAGACGGCTTGGAAGTAACGGGCTCCTCCTTCCTTCACAAAACCGGTATAGGGTTTGGTCGGATGAGTGAGGATAGTCCCCAGGCCTATCCTCTCAAACTCGCTTGAGGCGACATTCCGTTTGTTGATCGGCCAGAGGCTGATCAATCGATAGTGTATGCCGATGCCTTTTCTTGCCATGACGCGGCCAGACTCCATCAGGAATTGAGCCGGGAGCGGCAGGGTATTTTTCTCCTCCCAGTTCTCCGAGGCAACGACCACCCCTTTGGTCTGCATCCGTTCAACGACGTGCGTGGTGTACACCTCACGGTCTGCTTCAATCATGGCGTACAGGTAGTCCGCCACCGTTTCTACGGGTAGATTAAAATCTGTCCCTTCCGTCGCAGCGCTGCTCGGCCCGACTAAGCCGCTGACGCCCAACCCGAACACCAGCATGAAAACTCCCTGTACCAACTTGTTGGAGTCTGTCATAGAAACCTCCTTGGTTTCCTCGTGGACACGTCAACGTGATTTGCCGCAGTTCCATGAAGGGGTGAGGTGCATTACGAGCTGCACAATGGTAGCTATCAGCAAGCGGATCAGTTCGACCGTCAAGCTGGAATCGGGAATGTGATAAGGGGAGTAGAATTCGTGACCAGCACGAGGCGACTGAGCCAGCTGGTCGCTAGGATCGCTGGCGAAGCGGAGGCTGGCCACATAGCAGGAATATACCGAAGCCATGGCCCGGTTCTCCCTTCCAGTATGATGCAGCGTGTCACCCAGATCATACGATGCATCATCATACTCTTCGGTCTACCAGCTGTCCAACTGTCTGGCTCAGCGCAGATTCGCGCGGGTGAATTCTGATCATATTGGATGCAAGGCGGCGGGCCGGAGTTATCTCCGGCTGTTCATGACGGAAGGCGGGGACGAGGGCCACCTCAGCCCTGACCCTAAATCTCCCACAATGAAGCTCCCCGCAGTAATCCTCCCCGGACCACATCATCGATGCTGTTGATGTCGAGCCAATGCCCGACTGTATAGAGCACACAGACTGGATACTGCCCTTTCAACAGTTCTTGGAGCAGTTCGGGGATGCCGGCCTTGCGGTTGGCTTGCTTGGCCTGGTGCAGCCAAGACAGTCGATGACCCAGGATCTTCTAATTAGAAGCAGCGCAAGCTTTGCGCCAATGATTTCTGCTTCTTTCAAACATCCGTAACCTTTTTCGCCTTCACGATAAGATTTTCCCCAAACAGCAATGGGTCAGACAACAGGGTTTCTCTTACCGCGGCCTTGGTTTGATCATCACGTACTTGAGAGAGCCCTCTGGACGATATCAGTCGTTTCAGCAGCGATGAAACGACTCGTTTTTGGAGGCGGTTCGCCGCCACTTGCTGGACGACAAATCCGCATCGAGCAAGAATGTGTCGTAGTTCAAGAAAACCAATAGGATTGATATGGTCAATCGGTCGCTCTTCCTTTGAGCGTGAGTCCTGCTGCACCATGTAAGTGAAATAGATGGGGTACCCACGCAGCAGATAACTCAATCGCGACCGGATGCTCAAAATGTTCGGCGTCGTGAGAATCAGGGTTCCCTGCGTTTTCAGCACCCGGTTCGCTTCCCGCACAAGGTGCCAGGGATTCTCCAAGTGCTCCACCGCCTCAATGGATACAACATAATCGAAGGAGTCACTTTCAAGATCCCAGGGTTGATTCAAGTCAAGTTTCAGGCACGTCATATCGCTTGCTCGAAACCTGGCAGGGGCAATGTCCCCGCACACAACTGTATAGCCGCGCTCACGCGCGTGAAGCGCAAACGCGCCCTCACCGGCCGGCGCATCTAACAGTTTTCCTGGGGGGTCAGACTTAAGAAGTGCCAGCACTGCCTCATGCACCCCTTCGGCCGCGTCTGCTGCTGGACGAGGATCGGCTGAACGGTTCTCATGCATGGTCAGATCCTGGCCGTTTAAAAGTTTCCTGCCTGGACCACATCCTCGATGCTGTTGATGTCGAGCCAATGCCCGACTGTATAGAGCACACGGACTGGATACTGCCGTTTCAACAGCTCTTGGAGCAGCTGGGGGATACCGGCCTTGCGGCTGGCCGGCTTCGCCAATATTTCTACAATGACATCGGTAATGTGGCTGGCGCCGCTGGGCGAGACTTTGAGGAATCCCATCCATACCCCGTGGATAGATTCTTGAGGGATGTTGTTCCCCAATTGCTTGAGATAGATCTTGGCGTTGAAAGCCTTTCTCGAATTGGGAATGGTGCACTCGGTAAACCCGCCGAGGCGGGCATAGCTTGTCTGCTCTTGCCAGTTGCTGTCGACGATAATGACACAGTCATCATTCTCCTGACAGAGAGACTGAGGAATATATTTGTTGAACAGCACGTCGCCGTAGGAAATGATCGTACTCTGCACATGGCCTTTCCTGGATTGGATTGCCTTGAGCAGGGAATTTAGTTCGCCGGTTTCCGCAAAGTTGTCGTTATCGACATAGGACAGGTTGGACAGATTGACGGACTCTTTCTTATACCCTCTGACCACCACAATATCCTTGATGCCCACCGCATTGTAGGCGTCAACAATGTGGGAGAGGATTGGTGAGCCCTGGATGTTGACCATCGTTTTGGGCTGGTGTTCGGTGAGTTCTCCCAATTCATCGCCGCGGGATGCGGCGAGCACTATGGCACAGGTCTCCTCGGCGCCTCGGGGTAGATACCGGTCTTCAGCTTCTTGTAACTCTGCGGCGTTTTGTAGGCGAAAGATTTCTGAGACCGGCGCGACTCTGTCTTCAATGGAGAGCAGGTGTTCATGTTCCTTGAGGGTCCGCGCGGTTTTCTGCATGGCGGCCACAGCAGCCCGTAGCATGTGATTGGCCCAAATCACCATCGAAAACCCATGCTGCCGAAACACATCGGTGGGCGTAGCGTAATATTTGGTGGGCACAATGACGACGGGGCATCGATTTCCCCATTCCTGTTTGAACGAAAGGATCTCATCGGGCACCGACAGGGCACTATGAATGAGGATGCCGTCCGCCCCGGCCTGATGATAAGCCTCGGCTCGACGCAGGGCTTCCGCGAGCCCCCAACCGCAGATGAAGGCCTCCACTCTGGCAATAATAGAGAAGTCCGGGTCGGTCTGGGCGTCTTTGCCCGCCTTGATCTTGCCGCAGAACTCCTGCATGTCCGCCAGGGCTTGTTCGCTCCCCTTGATGAAGCTGTTCGTCTTGGGGAAGAGTTTGTCTTCAATGCAGACCGCGGCGATGTGGCGCTGCTCCAGTTTGCGGACGAGCCGCTGCATGTTATTGAAGTTGCCGTATCCTGTATCGCCATCGAGAAAAATTGGAATCGTGGTCGCATCGGACATGAATTCCAGGTTCTCAAGGACTTGAGTCCAGCTAGCTTCGTTGTTGTCACGGACTCCAAATTGGGCGGAAATGGAGAGGCCGCTGGCCCAAATGCCTCGAAAACCGGCTTCTTGAACAATTTTTGCGCTGAGGCCATTGTGGGCTTCACAGATGAATTCAAGCTCCTCTGACAAGAGGAGCTTCTTAAATTGACGCGATGTGGTGCCGCCGGGTGTCGATCTCATGGGTGTCCTTCCTTTATTCCCGCTGGAACGATTCGAGACGGCAAACTCTAGGTGCACTCCTTGGCGGTAAAGAATACCGGTTTCCCCTGGAGAAATCACCTTGTCTTCCGTGGGACGTGAAGGTAAGAGGACTCATGCCAATCAAGAGGCTCGTTCCACGGAAGCGGGCGCAAGGTCCAGCGGTTGGTCGGGCGAATAAGGGATCTCTTGCGAAGGGAGGGGATTCGTGGCTGAGCCGACGGATGCAGGATCTGCGTGGCCAGAGCGATATTGTGTTGCCGGAGATGACCGCCAGGATTGCGGCGCTGGAGCCT
>DASQFV010000092.1:0-12279 GCA_035632975.1 Nitrospiraceae bacterium | reverse complement strand
TCCTGATCGGTACTTCACGGTGGAGTTTTCCGTAGAAGATCAGCAGGGGCGGGTGCTGGATCACCAAGCATCGACGATGGGCCGCTGGATCATGTGGCAGCCGGCCATCGTCGAGTTGTATGATAACCGCCTGTTGCCCTTGGCCAGCCGGGAATACCAGTTTGTGTACCAACTCCCGCCTCAGGCAGAGGGCCTGAAAGTAAAGACCCTCGTGCAGTACCACATCCAGACAGATAAGCAACATGAGATGCTGCAGACTAAATATGGGCTGACGGGGAACGATCCCTATCGATTCGTCGTGTACGAGCGGGAGTTTCCACTGTCCGGTGCGCTCGCCGCGGTATTAAACGAGGGCAAGCAGCTCTCGGCGGTCAGCCGTCAGCAGGATGGGTTAAGTTGTAAGGCCGAAGCTAAGGGCTAATCGCGATAGCTCAGACCACAAGGGAACGACATGACCCACGCGTTGCTGATTGATGCCGAAACCCTCCAGCGGAGCTTGGGGCAGCCGGGGTTGGTGATTCTCGACGTACGTGGGCGGGCGGCCTACGAATTCGGCGGCCATATTCCAGGGGCTGTGCATTCGACTTGGCATGAATACAGCGACCCCCATGCCGTGCCGAAGGGATTGCTCGATCCCGATCGCGAACGCATGGAACAGAAGATCCGCGCCTTAGGCATTAGTCAGGACAGCGATGTGGTCATCTATTCCAATCCGTTCGACAATTGGGGAGACGAAGGCCGCATGTTCTGGATGTTGGAATATCTCGGACACGCGCGTCTGCGTATTCTCGACGGCGGGTGGGTCAAGTGGGTGCAGGAAAAACGGCCGTTCGAGCATGGGTGCGTGACGCCCAAGCCGGGGACCTTCACCGTCAAGCCGGTGGCCGCCGTGATTGCCGACAAAGACGAACTGAAGCACCTCCTGAAGCAGCCGCATCCGGGCAGCGTGATCGTCGATGCGCGCAGCCTCGAAGAATATCTTGGGAAAGAAGTGTCGGGGATACCGCGACCCGGACACATTCCCTCCGCGATTCATCTGGCTTGGACCGGTTTTCTTCAAGCAAACGCTACGGTGAAAGATCTGCAGACGATCACAGAGAGTCTCGCCGAGAAAGGTCTCACGAAGGATCAAGAGGTGATCTGCTACTGCACCGGCGGCGTCCGTTCAGCCTGGCTGTATTTTGTCCTCAAACTCGCCGGGTATCGGAAGGTCCGCAACTATCCGGGATCCTGGTGGGAGTGGAGTCGGGATTTTGCCTGTCCGGTGGAAAAGGACGCCGAGGGATTGCAGCACATCCTGAACGTCGATCCCCAGGTGAGGCCTTCTTGACAGTGAAAAAATGGCTGTGTAAGGTGCAGGGAGGCGAGGTCCCCGCGGATGCCGTTCACCCGTCGAATGAACTTTAACCACTGAGGAGGAACCCATGAAAATGAGAATCCATCGCGGCGCGCTGGTTGTTGCGGCGGTTGCCGCGCTTGTTGGTTTCCCGCTCTTCAGCGGGCTCGCCCTTGCCGCTGACAAGCATGCGGGTGAAGCCTTGGAACATGCCAAGGAAGCCGTGGCACATGGCAAACAGGGGCATGCCGATGTTCTGGTGCACCATGCTGAGGAATCACTCAAGCATGCCGGGGCGGCCGGGAAGAATCCGCATGTGGATGAAGGGATCAAGCATCTCAAGGAAGCCATCGAGCATGGCAAGGCCGGTCACGCCGATGTGGCAACACAACATGCCGAAGGCGCGGTCACCCATTTGTCTGAAGTGAAGTAAGCCATTCGTCAGAGATATTTTTGAACGGGCAGGGACGACCCTGCCCGTGTTGTTCTGGGAACATGACGATCATGCGTGTGGGATTTTTTCAGTTCACTCCACGGTTCGGCGAGGTGTCGCACAATCTCGATAAGGTTGTGGACACACTCGACCGGGCTGACGCTGATCTGATCGTCTTGCCCGAGTTGTGTGCGTCCGGTTATCAGTTCGTGTCGCAGCAAGAAGCGATCACGCTGTCGGAGTCGGTGCCGAGCGGACCAACCACACAACGGCTGATCGACCTGGCGAAGCGGCGCCGGATGGTGATTGTCGCCGGTCTTGCGGAGCATGCCGGGGCTGCCTGCTATAATTCCGCCGTGGTCGTCGGTCCGTCCGGGTTTATCGGATGTTATCGCAAGACACATCTGTTCTTTGAGGAAACGCTGTTCTTTACGCCCGGCGACACGGGATTTCAAGTGTGGGATATCGGATCGGCCAAGATCGGCGTGATGATCTGTTTCGATTGGTACTATCCGGAGGCTGCTCGCACGTTGGCGCTCAAGGGGGCAGAGATCATCTGCCATCCCTCGAACCTCGTGTTGCCCAATTGCCCCGACTCCATGCCGGTTCGGTGCCTGGAAAATCGCGTGTTCGCGATTACATGTAATCGCACAGGGGACGAAGCACGGGGCGGCAAGGATCAACTGACGTTTATCGGGAACAGCGAAGTTGTCGCTCCACGCGGGGCGATTCTGCATCGCGCGCCGCGGGACAAGGAAGAACTCTGTATCGTCGAGATCGATCCTGCCGACGCGCGGAACAAAGCCCTCACACCCTACAACGATCTACTCCGCGATCGACGCGAATCCCTCTACCGGTGACGACGCGTGAAGGCGCGAGACACGCGAGAAAGGCGCGACATGGAGAGGTTGATTCCTACCTCGTCTCGCCAGTTCCGCCCGTCTCGCTAGTCTCGCGTGGACTCTTCTGTAGAGATCGGTTCGTCGTGCCGCTTGCGCGACACAGGTCGGCGCGGTAGGATCATACCTATGAAAGCTCCACTCGGGAAAGGCGTCTTCCTCATTGCGGCACCTTCCTTGCGCGATCCGAACTTTCGGCAGACTGTCGTCTTGCTCTGCGAGCACGGGGCCGAAGGTGCGCTGGGTGTCGTCGTCAATCGCCCGACGGCGATGTCGGTCTCGGAGGCGTTACCTCAAGTGCCAATCCTTGAAGGCCAAGGGCACGTCCTCTTCTCCGGAGGGCCGGTGCAAACGAACCAGGTCATGATGCTCTATCGCTTGGATCAACTGCCCGAGAATTCTCATCATGTCTTCGACGGGATCTGTCTCGGTGGGGATACAGACCTCGTCGATCGTATTTTGACTACCAGTGTGGGGCGTGAGGCCTTTCGCGCCTATATCGGATATTCCGGATGGGGCCCAGGGCAGCTTGAATCTGAAATGCAAACCGGATCCTGGTTCACCATTCCAGCAGATCCCAATGCCGTCTTCGACAAAGATCCCACCCGTATCTGGCCGGACATCGTGAGCGCCATGGGTGACGACTATCGCCATTACGCGGACATGCCGTTCGACCCCTCGCTGAATTAGTCTCGCGTCTCTTCCTCACCCTGTTTCATTGCAGCCTTCTCGTGCAGGGTGGTACGCTGCCTCCTCTTACGGTTAGCTTCCGGGGAGTCGCGCCAATATGGTCAGACGGATTGGCTGTTGGATGGGGCTGGCCCTCCTTGTCGGTGCCTACTCCGGATGCGGCGTGCTGTATACCGTGGTGAAATCGGAATCCAAGCTGGACCGGCTGGCCGTGCCGATGGCGAAGGCCGACGTGATCGAACAGATCGGTCGGCCGGATCGTGTGCTGCGTGACGATGGCCGTCTGCTGGTCTGGGAATATTCCCTTACGACCCGCAACCAGTGGCTCTATGAGTTGGCCCTCTGCCCGATCTCGATCTGGATCGGCGGCTGCATTCTCTATCCCTTCACCAACATTGCCGCGGAACATCAACGCGAATATCCCTACCACATCGTGCTGGTGAACGACGAACTCTGTGCTTGGGGCACGCCCTCTGCCATTCTGCAGCGGCGCCGCGCCTGTGCTTCGTCCGGTACTGCCGCCCTAGGATCCGGCGGGATGCGCGGACGACCGGAGCCCGTCGTGACCGGCGCCGGCCCAATCAATCGGGCCATGATCGATCGATATCGCACGATGGCAGTGATGGTGTTTGAGGATGCGCCGGGTGCAGAGGGGTCGGGGTCTCGTGTCGCCGGGATTGTGACGACATTACTCTTGGATTTGGACGTCAATATGGTCGAGCGAACCGAGCTCGACGAAGTGTTCAAGGAGCAGGTCGTCCAACTGCAGCATGCCGACGATGCCGAGGTGCTGAAAGTCGGGAAGCTTGTCGGTGCGCAGGCCATTCTGGTGGGCGAAGTGCAACAATGGGAGCGAACTGAGGGAGACCAGATCAGCCGCGTGTCGCTGGCCTTACGGATGATCGATGTGGAAAGTGGCGTAGTCTTGTTTCATGGGGAGGGACACGGTTCTGACGCCACGGCCGATGATCCCGAGGGCTTGGCCCGCGTCATCGCGAATCGCATTCTTGCTAGGTTCGGTTCGCAAACCGGGTTGATCGGGTCCGGACGGATCGGAGTCAATTGGGAGTTACAAGAATCGGCGGGCGCACGATTCTACCTCGTGCGGGAACTTCGAGGTGGCCTGCCTGCTGAGAAAGCGGGCCTCAAGGTAGGCGATAGAGTTGTCGCCTGCAACGGCATCGCACTGGCGACCGTCACCTCCGATCGCGAAGCCAAACGACTCTGTCAGGTTCAAGTCGGTCAGACCTTGCAGCTCGACATCAGGCGAGGCGTCTCTCCGCTTGAACTTAGCGTGGTAGCTGAGCAGAGACCTGGGCTCTGAGTCGATGGATAATCAGCACAATTCGAAAACTATAAGACCTTGATTCCAACATCTTCTAATCAATGTTTTACCGCTTTAAGAGGTTTTTGTGGAAATAGTACGGCTAGGTCAGTAACTGCGCGCATGGCGCTGATCGGGCTATTGCAGCGATAACCGAAGAGTTGACCAATCGCCAATCGAGCATCAAGTAGGTCAAAGTTTGACTTGACTTCAATTAGGAGATGACGCCCATCTGATTCATAATCCCACAAGAGAGCATCGAATTGCTGTGGACCATAAATATCTCTCTCTACCCTAAAACGATTTTCACAAAGGTCCTTGAGAGCGTTTGTCATTCTCTTGTGCATGTACAGAATTATGTCAAGTATTGATCTGCAAGCCGTGGCAGATGAAAAGACGGCCAGGGTTTGCTCGGCTGATATCAGGGATGACCGAACCATTGTTGCGGATACCATATCCCATGCACCTGAGCGCTTGGTGCCGCTAGAGGGAATCCATGTGTCGGTTGAATGCTGAGCAGGGAACACAATGTGAGGAGGGTTTGAGGCGGATGGGCGAGATGCGCTGGCTTGGCTATGGAGCAAGGATGTGCGAGAGGAATTGTCCGGTGTGAGAAGCTGCGACCTTCGCCACCTGTTCCGGGCGCCCTTCTGCCACGATGTGTCCGCCTGCCGAGCCGCCTTCTGGTCCTAGGTCGATAATCCAATCCGCTGACTTGATGACATCAAGATTATGCTCCACCACCACCACGGTATTGCCGCTGTTCACCAATTTCTGCAGCATCGCGAGGAGTTTTTTAATGTCTTCGACGTGCAGCCCGGTGGTTGGTTCGTCCATGATATAGAGCACATTCTTCGCGGATGAGTCTTTGAGTTCGGCGGCAATTTTCAACCGTTGGGCTTCGCCGCCTGAGAGTGTCGTCGCAGATTGGCCGAGCCGCAGATAGCCGAGCCCGATGGACGAAAGCAGGCGGAGTTTTTCCGTGAGCTTGGGCGAGCCGCTAAAAAATCCCAGCGCCTCGTCGACGGTCATCTGTAACACATCATGGATCGTTTTCCCGCGATAGCGAATGGAGAGGACGTCAGGTTTGAATCGCTTTCCGTCACAGGCTTCGCAGGTGGCATAGATGTCTTCAAAGAAATACATCTCGAGTTTTTCGACGCCGCTCCCTTCGCATCGGTCGCACCGGCCACCGGTGGTGTTAAAGGAGAAATGGCCTGGTGCGAGCCCGCTTCGGAGCGCATCGCGCTCGGAAGCGAAGAGGGAGCGAACTTCATCAAATGCTTTCAGGTAGGTGATCGGATTCGAGCGTGGCGTTCGGCCGATCGGTTCCTGATCAATGAGCCTGATGCCGGTCAGATGTTCGATCCCTTTAATCGCGCGAAACTTGCCCATTGGCAGCGACTCCACACGAAAGGCGCGGGCGACGGCTCGGTAGAGCGTGTCTTCGACCAACGTGCTTTTGCCGGACCCCGAGACGCCGGTGATACAAATCAACATGCCGAGCGGGATTCTGACGAAGAGATCCTTGAGGTTATGCTCACAAGCTCCTGCTATAACAAGAAATTTTCCATTTCCTTTCCGCTGAGACCGGGGCGTCGCAATCTCGTCTTCGCCACGCAGGTAGCGCGCCGTGATCGACCGCCGGTCTGCAATGAATTCCTGTTTTGGTGCCGCACAGATCACTTCGCCGCCCTTTTCTCCCGACAAAGGTCCCAGCTCGACGAGATAGTCGGCTGCCTGCATCATCTGGCGATCATGTTCGACGACGACCACCGTGTTGCCCTGGACTGCCAGCTCTCGCAGGATGCCGGCGAGCGTTGCAGTGTCACGCGGGTGGAGACCGATGGTCGGTTCGTCGAGGACGTACAGCGTGCCGACCAGGCGGGCACCGAGTTGATTGGCCAAGGCTGCGCGCTGCGCCTCTCCTCCCGAGAGCGTGCGGGTCTGACGGGAGAGCGTCAGATAGTTGAGGCCCACGCGTAGGAGAAAGCCAAGTTTGGCCGTCAGTTGTCTGAGAATGTCGCGGGAGATCTGCTCTTCATGGGGAGAGAGGGCGAGGGATGTGATCCAAGCGGCAGCCTCTTCGATTGTGAGCGCAGAAAGCTCATGAATGTTTCTACCGGCGATCTTCACGTAGCAGGCGTCCGGTCGGAGTCGAGTTCCCTCACAGGTTGGGCAGGGGACCGGTGTCCGGTAGCGGCTGAGCATCACGCGCACATGCAACTTGTAACGCTTCCCTTCCAAGTATTCGAAAAATTGTTGTACGCCCTCCATCTTGCCTTCTCCCTTCCAGAGCATCTGCTGGATATTCTGCGGCAGATTCTTGTAGGAGGTGGTCAGGTCGACCCCACGCCGCTTCATGGAGAGCAACATTTGCTTCTGCCACCAATCGCCGCTGGGTTTGCTCCAGGGTTCAATAGCGCCTTGGGCCAGTGACTTGCTATGGTCGGGAATGACGAGGTCGGGATCGTAACGGAGAATATTGCCGAACCCTTTGCACTCTGGACAAGCACCGAGCGGATGGTTGAAGGAAAAGAGGACAGGACGAATCGGTTCGAATGTTCTGCCACATTGTTGGCAGCGAAAGTCCGTGCTGTAGGTTCGGGGGCCCTGAGCGATGACCTCCACGCGGCACAGGCTCTCGCCCTCGCGAAAGGCTGTTTCGATCGCTTCGACGAGGCGGGATCGGTTATCTTCCCGGATCACAAGCCGATCGAGGATCACATGAACATGGTCTGGCCTGGTTTTGGGAAGGCTGTGGATCTCATGGAGATCGAGGATCTCCGCGCCGCACCGCACTCTGGTGAACCCGCGCAGCAACAGCGATTGAAGAAAGGCCTGGTCCTGTTTCGGCGCCGGTGCTGTGATAGGGAAAAGGATCATCGCTCGTGCGTCGCCGCAATGGTTCAGGAGGTCGTCGACGACGCTACCAGGGTGGAAGCTGCGCGCATCAATGGCGCAATCGGGGCAGACCGGATGGCCCACTTTGGCGAACAGAAGCCGCAAGAGGTCGGCAATTTCGGTCGTGGTTCCAACCGTCGAGCGGGCGGTGCGAATGGGGTTCTTCTGCTCGATCGCAATGGCGGGGCGGACGTTGATCAGCCGGTCGACATCGGGCCGATTGACCTTATCGAGAAACATGCGGGCATAGGTGGAGAGCGATTCCACATAGCGCCATTGGCCTTCGGCGAACAGCGTGTCGAACGCGAGAGAGGATTTCCCCGATCCCGATACGCCGGTGATGGCCGTGACCTGATTGTGCGGGATACGGAGCGAGATGTTCTTCAGATTATTCTGCCGCGCACCCTCGACGATGAGGTCTGCAGACTGGTTCTGAGGTAAACTAGCACGTTCCACGGCGCGCGCTCCAAGCGAGACAAATGCATGATCGTAGCGCGGACCATTCATGAATATCTACTCCGGCGTCCGATCCTTATCTCGACAAGGTGTCGTTCAAATTGTTCGATTCAAGGGTTTCAACGGAAGGCTTGTTGATTCCTTCCAAATGGTGAGAGGATGGGGGAACATTGAATGGGAGGGGATATGATTCTATCGACGACGCCAAGTATCGACGGAAAGAAAGCGGTCAAGTATTTGGGATTGGTCTCAGGGGATGCTATTCTCGGCGCGAATATCTTTCGGGATTTCTTCGCGTCAATTCGCGATATCGTAGGCGGCCGATCGGCGGCATATGAAGCCGAGCTGCGCAAGGCCAAAGACATTGCGCTTGGCGAAATGCGCGAGCAGGCTCGGAATCTCGGCGCCAATGCCATTGTTGGCATCGATATCGACTATGAAACGATCGGCGCCAGCAGCAGCATGTTGATGGTCAGCGCCACCGGCACAGCGGTGGTTGTGGAGCCACAGTAGGATCATGCAGCGCCTGCCTCAAGCAGAGTATCTCGGGCTCGGTCGTCAGTTAGCCCGCTTGCTGGGCTCCTGCCTTGAAGGAGCGTCGGGCGACCTATTGCGCGAGCTGGCCCGAGCCTACGATCCGTCCGCGAACGAAGCACGTATCAGTGCCGAGGGGTTCATCTTTCATAAATATCTGCTTCTGCAATCTTCGTCCGGTTCTGTCAGAACGTGCGAGAGATCGAAAACCCTCCCAACATTTGGGCCGGCGCCGATGGCCCATCCCAAGCAGTGAGCCGCTCTGTCACCGCAGCCCTCGATCAAATGGTGTCGGCACTCGGCGAAATGAATCGGCTCCATTTCAACGGAGCGGGCTGAGCATTTGGTAAAGAGCCAACTGTGCGCGCGCCAACCCCCCTACCGCAACATCAGCTTCACCAGCCCCACGCAGCCCAAATACAACACGAGTGAGCTGATCATGGCGGGCCAGAAGCCGAATCGGGGGACGCCCGCTATCATGGAAACGACGTAGACCATCCAGGGCGGGACGAACCACAGCAAGCTTCTCGCGTAGTTGACGATCGCGTCGCTGCCCCCGTTCAGGTAAATGAGAATGAACGTGGCACCGGTAATGGCGGGAAAGGTGCTGGCAAAGGCGGCGAGGAACGATTTGCCTTGAGACCCGAGGTAGGTGGAGACACTGACAATTGCCCCCCCGAGAAGGAAATACAATATGTACTTGCCGAGTTCACTCATCGCGTTGCTCCTTGTTGAGAGAGACCAATTCTATTACGACAACGCGAATCTCACCGCGCTGTACATCACGATGACTTCGACCGCATGCGCGACGAGCGTGATGTAGAGATTGCGCGTGCGGAGGTAGATGATTCCCCAGATGAGACCGTCCCATAGCGCGATCCAATGAAGCTGCTGGAAAGTATTCACCATGAAGGGGTCGAAAGCAAATATCAGTGCGCAGGTCATGAGGGCGAGGGGCGAGAGGCGTTGGGGCAGGCCGGATCTCCATAGCACCGATTCAAGTGTGGCCAGCCGTCCGAGGAGAAATCCGCGAAAATTCAGTTCTACAAATAGGGCGATGCCGCAGATGAACCAGGGGGCCATGACCAAGAGGGGGAGTCGGCCATGCGGCGTGGTCTTGAGGAAACTGATGTCATAGCCCAGATATGGATAGGCCGAGAGAATCACGAACGTATTCAGGCAGCCGAGAAGCAGGCCTGTCAGGAGTCCCCAGCGCAGGCCATTCCGTACTTTCCATTTCTCTAGCCCAAGCCGAGATACGATGTCGCGGTTGTGCGCGGCCCAAGAACCTAAGGCGAGGTAGGCGACGATCTGTGGCGCGAAAAGAACCAGTGTCTGTTCTTGGAGCGAGGCGGGAAGGGCGTAGAAGCCGAGCGTTGCGGCGATGGGGAGCAGTGCGAGGGCTGCTCCCCATTCTTCGGCCTGAGTCGGTGTCGCGCGCAGACCGGGCTCAGGCGCAGTCATACAGGAGATTAGTTCAGTTGGAGATTATAACGGTCGAGTGTGGTGGCTTTGTGCCGTGCGAGGTTGGAAAGCGACTTGTTGTAGTCGACTGTGGAGCGTAACTCGTTTCCTTGAGCCGTGGCAAGATCACGTTGGAAGTCAAGGACAAAGCGTGTGGTGCTGAGCCCCACTTTCAGGCGCTCTTGCTCCGCCTGCAACTGCTTCTCTGCCATGATTCTGGCCGATCTGGTGGTTTCGATCCGCTTGAAATCCGTCTGGACGCGCCGGACCGCTTCGCGGACTCCCACGATGATCTGCTGCCGCACACTCACGAGCGACGCTTCGGCGTTCTTCTCCTCCAGTTGCCGTTTGTTGTAGGTGCTCCAGGCTGAGCGGTTGCCGAGTGGATAGCTTAAGACGAGGCCCGCTCCATAATTATAGAAATCTCCGCTGAAGTTACTGTTCACCGAGTTACTGTAGTCTTTCCCCAGTCCCGCAAGTCCCATGGTGCCTTGAAACGACAGAGTCGGGAGAATCTGATTTTTGGCAAACTTGGTATTGAGATCGCTCGTCTCCATATTCTTCTTCGCTTGGACAATTTCCGGCCGCTGCTCAATGGCGATGTCGATGGCTTCCTGCAGACTGATGGGTTCGAGGCTCACGACCGGTTGGTCGAGCGGGGTCAAGCGCACGTCTTGACGCAGGTCCTCTTCGGCAGGATTGAGCAATCGGCGCAGTTGATCTTCCTGGTCTCGAATCGTTTTGTCCGCGACCAGTACTTGCTCGACCCTCGACGCGACAGCCGCTTCGGCTTGCAAGACATCGACGATCGACATAATGCCTGCCTTTGCCTTCGCGCGGTTGCTGGCCAAGAGTTCCTGTGCAGCTTTCAAGGCGGCCTCTGCCACTTTCAGATTCTCATTGGCGAAGACGACTTCCCAATAGGTCTGTTCCACGGTGGCCAGAACCGAGAGAACGCGATCGCGAAAGACATGTTCTTCCACGGTGGCATTATTCTGTGCGATACGGATGAACGTTTTGGTGACATCAATACCTGCATTGCGGAGGAGAGGTTGCGTGAGGGTGAGTGCGAGACCACCTGTATAGGAAGGGTTGAATAGGAACCCGGTTGCCAAATTCTGATTTACCATTGTCCGAGTAGGGCTGTAGTTCAGATCGACGTTGCCGCCGGTAAGCAGGTTTGTCGTTGCATCCAATGTGACGGATTGGGTGCGTTGATCAAAGGTGGTAATCCCGGTCAAGTTGTTGCCAGTTGCGCCGAACACCGGCCGATTCAGCGGATTCACGATCCGGTTGTATTGACCGTTGACGCTCAGAGTCGGGTCGAACTTGGATTGTTCGACGGTGATGTCGGCTTGACGGCTCTCCTTCGTCTGGCGGCTGATGTTGATATCCAGGTTGTGCTGCAGCGCACGAATGGCCGCGTCGGCGAGGGAGATGGTCTCCCGTCGTTCCGCTGGCGGTGTCTTGCCAATCTCCAGCCCCCAACTGAACCCAGGTGACAGGATCAGCCCAACCCCGACCGCATAGCCAAAAGTGCGCCACCATCCATTTGCTGCGATATCTTGATCCATAACGCCCCCTTTGATCGACAAGGAGTTTCTGTCCATACTATAATGATTCTATGCGGACCTGTCATGGACTAACTGCAGCGAGATTCCAGGGCAATCGGGTCAAGCAACCTAGTCTGCCGGTCTCGGTGCTTCCCGCGGCGCTGTCTGTGCTGGCCCTGCTCCTATTCGCGCTCCCGCCGCTGACCTCGCAGGCTTGGAGCCAGTCGACGATATCCAGTGTTCGCTCGTTCGATGGCGGGGTCGCGCCACTATTTGACTTAACCGGCATAGGGAGTCTCTATCTCGACAATCAAGGCACGCAGGGATTTCTGTACAACCCCGGGAACAATTTCCAATCGTTTAGCTTTCGGAATCCCACGACCGGCCAGGCTTGGTCCGGTGCTGTCATGACGCTCGGGCCGCGGCTCTCGATCGGACTTATCCAAGGTGCCAACCAAATCGGTTCACCGCTCGTCCTTCCCGGTCCTCCCCGCCAAACTGCGCCTTTGCCATCGATCCAATCCACTATTCTCGACGACATCCCCTAAATCCAGGCACAGGGCATGAGGCGAGTTATTGCACATTCGCCAGTCGCCAAGTGAGTGCAAGGACATACCGAGCCACGGTTTGCAGAATCTCTGGATTTATCGTGTCGGCGGTATCGGTGGGCTGATGAAAGTGCGGGT
>DASQFV010000091.1:0-23799 GCA_035632975.1 Nitrospiraceae bacterium | reverse complement strand
TTTCTTCCAACCAACCCCGTTAAGGGAGTGAAATTCTTTCCGGAGCCAACTGGCCGTTTGCGATTCTTGACGGATGCGGAAATTGCCCTTCTCCGGGAACAGCTCCCATCAGCGCATTGGTCGCTTGTTGCGTTCTCGCTCGAAACGGGGCTTCGACTCTCCGAGCAATTTCATGCGCGTTGGGATTGTGTGAATATGGAGCAAGGAGTGTTGACCATTCCCCTGAGCAAGTCGGGTAAAACTCGCCATGTGATACTCAGTGAAGCTGCCTTATCCATATATTGAAGAACCTGTCCACCCGGACCTACAGCCCCTATCTCTTCCCTAGTCCGCTCAACGCGGGACAGCCCCTGCAAGGCCGAAACTTCGCCGTGAAGGTCTATGAGCCCGCCTTGAAACAAGCGGGCATTCACGGGGCAACGTGGCACACGCTACGGCATACGTTCGCCAGCCGAGCCGTCATGGCTGGAGTGGATATCCGATCCGTCCAAGAATTGATGGGCCATTCCACCATCACTATGACCATGCGCTACACGCACCTTTCCCCTACCCACCTACGAGCCGCCGTGAACAAGGCCAGTCTTGGTGTGGTTGCGATCAAAACCGGGAGTGGAACCGGGAGTAAAACCGGGAGTAACGTAAATCTGGTGATTCGTGGCGAGCCAAGAAGAATAGCAGAAGTGCCTAATATATCAGTGGGAATGATTGGAGGCGCCGAGCGGGGTCGAACCGCTGCATCGCAGTTTTGCAGACTGCTCCCTTAACCACTTGGGTACGGCGCCTCACGACGATGTCATTATAGTCGCTTCTTTTTCTTTAACTCAACATGGAAGCAAGCCAGCAGCCCGTTATGGCACGCCATCATTCAAGGTCTCAGGCTTCTGTCCCACCACCCACATCGAGAGATCTCGGACGCATATTTCCAAGGGCCGGTTGTAGTTCGCTCGATGTGCCTTTGCTCTTGAGGAGGAGTCCAAACAGAATCAGCATCGCGATGCCCAGAGGATGATAGCTCTTCAGAGCCTCCCATCTGACTCTCCCCAATAATTCGTGACTCAGGACCGCCGTGAACAATACATAGACTCCCAACATTACGT
Source organism: Nitrospiraceae bacterium (assembly GCA_035632975.1). Lineage (GTDB taxonomy): Bacteria > Nitrospirota > Nitrospiria > Nitrospirales > Nitrospiraceae > Palsa-1315. The sequence continues at coordinate 22,702 of DASQFV010000091.1, read as the reverse complement.
ATCCTGCGTAACTCATAGCTCGCGCCGCAGCAACGACGATAAACACCGCCGGCATCAACCACACCAGATGCTGGTTCCAGGTTATGGGGGACAGCAACAACGCCAAGATCAAAACTCCGGCGCAATCTCGAGGCCAAGCGGCATCTCTAGGCCCTTGGAACGATTCTCGACTGGACCAGGCGAATACACCGAGTAGACCCAGCGTCACGGAAACGACGATCAGCGTCGCGAATCGTGGCGACAGATCCAACACAGGCTTGTAAGCAGAGTCTATTTGCCGCAGCCGATGACTCTCCGGATAGGTGACGAGGTAGCGCATAAGTGTATGCCGAAGCGATAAATTGGACATTTGTTGTTCGTTTTCCTGCCTGCCCGCCGCCTGCTGATCGAGCACGGATAAGGCGGCATTCCTCGTCCACTCGGTCTGATGCTCCCACCAACTCGTCGGCCCCATGTGAACGGCGGGCAGAACGATCCAAAAGATGGTGGCAAGCACCGTATAGAAAGCCACTCGCCACTGCCGCTTCCAGAGAAACAGCAGCACAAAGAGCGCGGGGGTTATTTTGAGAGCAATACCAAGCCCGAACAGTACCGCACCGACCCATTCCCTTCCCGCCCATATCGCATAGATCCCGCACGTAAGAATTGCCAATAGAATGAGATGGGGTCCACCGTCGTCGAGATCCGCGATGATAAATTGCAAGGTCAACACGACCGCTCCCACGCGGGCAAGCCGGTGACTCCTGCCCTTTGAGTCATCTGTACCGTACATCATGCGATGAAACAAAAAGGCTGTGACTGCTATGCACCCAACGGCTACCATGTAGCGCAGTGCTAGACTCTCGTTTCTTCCCATCAGCGTCAGTGGCGCAAAATAGAGGCCAGCGGTCGGCACATAGGCATAGCAGTAATCATTTGCATAGAGGTATTCCCCGGAAAGGAAGCGTCTCCCGATCTCGCGATGGATATCGATGTCTCGAAAACGAAATGACCGTTGGAAGGCGACAATATATCCGTGAACTGCCGCTGCGAGGACGAGGCCGACCGTAAGCAGACCTGCTAGGGTAAACCTACTCATGGAGTCACCAAAGCATTGCCCCACGCGTTTCAATGCCTGCTCTCAGCATGCACAGGGGGCCCAGATACATGATCCTCTCATGCCGCGTCAAGCCGCGTAATTGCAATGTGAAATCGAAGGCGAGAATGAAGTAGTGGAGGCGGCCTTTAAAGTAACGGCCACTTACTGACGAGGCAGCACGGGAATTTCTTTTCCGAGGGTCGCAGGCTGATCCGACTGCGGGATGATCGATTCCCATCCCTCATTCGAATGGACTGCGTGCTCCCCATTCCCTTCGGCGTCTTTTTCCTTGGCCATCAGCTCGACCTCTTGAATCAGCGTATCCATCAACTCTTCGATCGGCACCTTTCGGACGAGCTTGCCCTTCTTGAACAGGATGCCTTTGCCTTCGCCGCCGGCGATCCCGATATCCGCTTCCTTACCTTCGCCGATACCGTTCACGACACAGCCGAGGACCGACACATTGAGCGGGGCCTTGATATGGCCCAGCCTCTTTTCCAGTTCATTGGCCAACTTCACGACGTCGATCTCTACGCGACCACACGTAGGACAGGCGATGACATTGATCCCTCGATGCCGCAGTTCGAGGGACTTCAAGATTTCGAACCCCACCTTCACTTCTTCGACTGGATCAGCCGCGAGTGACACGCGCAAGGTGTCGCCAATCCCCTGCGAGAGCAAATACCCGAGGCCAATGGCGGATTTGACGGCCCCGGTCATCGCCGTTCCCGCCTCTGTAATACCGATATGCACCGGATAGTCGGACTGGTGCGCAAACAACCAATAGGCATCGATCGCATGATGCACATCCGACGCCTTCAGCGACACCTTCATGTTCGTGAAGCCAACGTCTTCCAACGCGTGGACGGCATTGAGCGCCGATTCGGCTAAGGCTTCCGGTGATGGCCAGCCATATTTATCCAGCAATGACCGCTCGAGTGACCCGCCGTTTACGCCGACGCGCAAGGGAATCCCTCGCTCGTTCACGGCTTTGATGACTTCTTCGACTTTCCACCAGGCCCCGATGTTGCCCGGATTGATCCGGACACAGTCCACGATCTCGGCCGCTTTCAATGCCAGTCGATGGTCGAAATGAATATCCGCGATCAGCGGCACGGTCATCGCCGCCTTGATCTTGGGCAGCACAGCCGCCGCTTCCTCGTCCGGCACGGCCACGCGGATCACTTCGCACCCTGCGGCCTCCAACTGGCGGATTTGTTCCGTCGTCGCCGCGACATCGCGCGTGTCAGTCGAACACATCGACTGCACGGACACGGGGGCGTCTCCCCCGATCTTGACCTTGCCCACCTGAATCTGCCGTGTTTTCCGTCTCGTGATGTGCATCGTGTCTCTTCGCTACCTTCGTTGTAACTACTCAGGTGTTCAGGCTGAAGGCTGAAGGCTATAAATGATCTCGCAAAGCACGAACCAAGCCATTCAACACCTTCTCGGTTTCTACGACCTTGGGTTCAAGCAGAGATGAATCATCATTGCGCAGGAGGCCTAACCCCTAAAAACCTTCAGCCTATCTACCTGCGTAGTTACCCCTCGTTTCACGTCTTCAATCAGCTTCCCTGTTCATCTCCGTGCGAAAGCCGATCGGCCGATGAAGCAAGGGTGAACTTCTCTCGTGAGGAATCCGGTGTCTTGCCGATTAATTCCTTGACGCTCTGATAAATGCCTTCCGCCGTCAACCCATATCGCTCGCGCAGGAAGTCCTGCGGTCCTTGCTCGATGAACCTATCCGGCAACCCAAGGACCTTCGTCGGCACATCCGTTACGCCGCTATCGGACAGGGCTTCGAGAACGGCTGAGCCGAACCCACCCATCTTGCAGCCTTCTTCTACCGTCACCACGTAGCGAACGCACCTCGCGATCTCGACGATCAAGTCCCGATCCAGCGGCTTCACGAAACGCGCATTCACCACCGCCGTGGAAATACCTTCTTCCTCAAGCCGTTTGGCCGCCGTCACCGCATGCCAGACCGGCACACCGATGGCAATGATCGCTACATCCATGCCATCGCACAGCAACTCGCCCTTCCCGATCGGCAACGCTTTCGGCTCCTGATCCATCGTGACACCCTGGCTCAGTCCGCGCGGATACCGCACTGAGGCAGGCCCGTTATGCTGGACACAGGTTTTCAGCATATGCTGCAACTCATTTTCATCCTTCGGCGCCATGACGACCATGTTCGGCATGTGGCGCAGGAACGCATAATCGAATGCCCCGTGGTGCGTCGTCCCGTCTTCCGCAACTAGCCCCCCGCGATCGATGCAGAAGGTCACCGGCAGATTTTGCGTGGCGACATCGTGTACCACCTGGTCGTACGCACGCTGCAAAAAGGTGGCATACAATGCCACCACCGGACGGAGGCCCTGCGTCGCAAGACCCGCCGCAAATGTCACCGCATGCTGTTCTGCAATCCCCACGTCGTAGACCCGATCCGGAAACTCTTTCTCAAAAATATTGAGCCCGGTCCCTTCGCACATCGCAGCCGTAATCGCGACGATCCGCTTGTCCGCTCGGGCCAGCTTGACTAATGATTCCATGGCGATCTGTGTATAGGACGGCCGCGCCGCTTTCTTCGCCGGTGCCCCGGTTTCCCGAACAAAGGGCGGACAGGCATGAAACCACACGGGATTGTTCACCGCAGGTTCATAGCCCAACCCTTTTTTCGTAATGACATGGAGCAACACCGGCCCCTTCATCCTCATCACATTTTCCAAGGTGGGCAACAGATACTCGAAGCTATGCCCGTCAATCGGCCCCGCATATCTGAACCCAAGCTCTTCAAAGAGCAGCCCGGGAAGGATCGCGCCCTTGGCCAGCTCTTCAGCCCGGCGGGCCAACTTCTGTATGTCCTGCCCTATGTGGGGTATTTTCCCCAACAGTTGCCCTGTTTCCTCCCGCATCTTGTCGTAAAAGTTTCCGGTCAAGGTCCGGTTCAAATAGGAGGAAATGGCTCCGACGTTCTTCGAGATGGACATTTGATTGTCGTTCAAAATAACGAGGAAATCTTTCCCCAGCCCTCCGGCATGCTGTAGAGCTTCCAGAGTCATCCCGGCCGTCATGGCGCCGTCGCCGACGATGCAGACGACCTTGTGCCGCTGCTTCAACTGCTCACGCGCCTCGACCATGCCGTAGGCCGCGGATACGCCGGTACCCGCATGGCCTGCGTTGAACGTATCGTATTCACTTTCCTCACGCTTACAGAAGCCGCTCAGCCCTCCATACTGCCGGAGCGTATGGAACCCCTCGCGACGCCCGGTGAGTAGCTTATGCGCATAGGCTTGATTGCTCGTATCCCATACGATCTTATCCTTGGGAGGACTGAGCAGGTAGTGCAATGCCACCGTGAGTTCAATCACTCCGAGGTTCGAGGCGAGGTGACCTCCGACGTTGGACACCACGCCGATAATCTGCTCGCGCAGCTCTTGGCATAAGGCAGGAAATTGCGCCGGTGATAGCCGTTTCAGATCAGCCGGGCTTTGAATGGTCTTCAAAATCGACATACCAGATACTCCTTTGCGTCAATGCGTGCACCTGTAACAACGAGTGGGGTTCAGATACGCACTGGCGAAGCCGTGTGGCAGCTTGAACGCTCGCAGCGGTGAGTTTCACATGGGAATCCCATGTTGTCAAGGGGTTAGCCACTGCGACCCCGCTCAGTGGCGACTCGAGTCGGATTCGAACCGATAGGTAAATACTGTTGAAACAGTAATGTCTGCGGCACTCCCTGTAATAAAGTCGAGATTCTCGACCGCATACACTTGCCACAGGAAGTGCGGGGCCACACGGTAGCTGAACCCCAGGACTGATTCTGCCACACCATGGTCGAATGCATTTGCGCCAGTCCCGTGAAACGGCGATGAATAGTAGTCAAAATGGGCCGTGATCGACAGGTTCTCCGACCATAGGTACTCGATGGCGGCGAGCCCTGACACAGTAGGCCGTAGGCCGAGACCTGCTATGGTGCCCGTCGGGAAGACTCCGGTCACGTTACCATAGAGCATCCATCGGCCGGCCACAAGCTTCTCAACAGCGAGGCCCAATCCGAAATCCGGACTCCCGCTTCCGAAAAAATCAGATTGATCCCCCGTCGGCAACTTCACTGCGCCACGGAGCGAAACAGCCGGCGTTGCTGCCCCTTCCGATAGGAGTTGATACTTACTCATCAGTGTCGTATCACCCAGCCCCAACGCGCCTGGACCTCCGCTCATAATTGTTTGTCCGTTCCGAGTGACATTGAACACAAAGTTGGTGTTCTTAAGCGAAGCTCGAGCCGGCGCCAAGCCGGTCGTTGCATGCTCGACCGCAGTAATGGCTCCATCCAAAAATCCCTGATACCGGTAGAGCACCGGTATTTCCAGTCCAAGCTCCAATTTGTCGGTGGCACCATAACGAAGGAAGAGGCCGGATCTGAGGGTTTCGAATTTTACTGTTACCTTGGCCTGCGGAGAATTTTCGTCATAGATACTGGCGGTCTCGGCAAGTTCCAACCGCACGTCCAGCGTACCCGGTTTCACGACGGCTGCCCGGTCGCCAGGAAGGCTCAACACCAACTGCTGAAAGGCCTGGAAGTTTCTGACCGGGAACGGACCGAACCCCTCCGCCTTGACCGGTGTAGGCTGGAAAGAAAGGGAGACGAGGAGTGCGGCGAGAACGACGCGATAAAAGATCATGCCCTAGCAAACATGACGCGATTGCCCCTCAGTACGGAAAGTCGAGGCCCGCAAAGATAGCACCCCCCTCCCGGCTGTAGCCGTAGTCGACGCGTCCGACGACGTTGGGCTTGACGATCCCACGGAATCCAATACCCGGAGTCATGCGGTAGTCCTTAAAGTTGACGTCTCTGTAATCACTGAACACCTGCCCTGTATCTAAGAACGGTGCAATCTCAAAATCCGCCGTCACCCCCGCAATCCTCGTTCGCACCATATGAATACGCTCTTCGATGCTGAGCGCCACGAGATGCTTGTCGATGAAACGATCGACGCCATATCCTCGCAGATTGTTCTGCCCGCCCAATGAACTTTGCTCGAAGAACGGCACCTGATCCCCGATGGTGGCTTGAAGGTTCGCCCTCACGATGAGAATCGCGCGCTTCGATTCACTCGGGAACAGCTTCTTGGCCTCAAATTCATAGCGGGAGTAGACGGGATGATCGCCGTTGCGGATATTCTGGTTCACCTCCGCATAGGCCGTGACGGCCATCCCGTCGGTGGGTGAAACGAGGTTGTTCCGCGTATCGTAATAGAACGTCGCCCGGTGTCCGAGAATGAGCGTCTCGCCTTGAACGCCGTCGACGGAAGGGAACTGGTCGCCCGTAAACGGAAGATCCGTTGCGCCCCTCTGCAGACTCACTTGACGAAATCGCTGACCAACGGCAATCTGGGTGACTTCGTTCACGTGGACCCCGAATCGCCAGTTCACCCGTCCTTCAACATCGGTGTAATTCGTTTCGCCTGACTCTGTTGTCGCTTGCCCTAAGCCGAAAAACCGAGCGGTGGCGTTCTTGAAATACGAGGCACCAAAGTTCAACGAATAGCGCCCATTACTGAAGGCCGGATCGGCATAACTGAAGCCCACTCTGCGCTCGATTTGTTCCGTATAGGATCCGATGAACCGAATCTCCCGTCCGCCCGGATCGTATCGAAACAGATTGAACGAACCACGCGTCCCGACGATGGAATTGTGAACGAGCATCGGGGCGATCAAATACTTTAACTCCCCGTCAGGATCCGTGATCATAATCGGGACGACCACCCCGGCCTCGCTTCCGTCATTCTTGCTGGTGGACACTGCCGGAATCGGGAAATATTGAACATCAGCCCGCGCACAGTCCGGTAGGGTGATGGCGTTCGCCGTGAGGAACACGATGACAACGGCGACAAGGCCGCGCAAACTGATCATGAATTTCCTGGAGTGATCTACGAGGCTTTGATCTTTTCGGATTTCTTGCGAAGTTGGTCCACCAAGTCAGCGTAGTTAGAAGAACGGAGGATCTTTGAGAACTGCCCCCGGTAGTTATTCACTAAACTGACACCGTCTACCACCACGTCATACACCCGCCAATCAGTACCCTTATTGAGCAAACGGTAGTCGAGCGGAATTTCGGTCTTGCCGGTCACCACCTTTGTCCTGACTTCGGCATAGTCTTTCTCGGTGCGTTCATTGATATACTGCACACCTTCTCCGGAATAAGTTTCGATCTTTTCAGCATACGAATTGATCAAGAGTGTCTTGAACAGGGCGACGAATTCTTGCTTGTCTTTGTCGGACAGCGTATTCCAAGGAGCCCCCAGCGACCGCCTCGACATCTCCTCATAGTCAAACCGATCCCCGATAACCTGTTCCAGTCGCCGCCGGCGCTCTTCTTCTCTCCCAGGCTGTTTGAGTTCCTTGTCCCGAACGATTTTCAACACCTCGTCGATGGTGCTTTTCATGGCCTCGGTCGCGCCACCTGCCACTGCCGGCTGGATGGCCACCCCGCCAAGCAGCAACAACAGCCCGGCCATCCCGCTCACGACCCCACTCCAACTCCATCTCTGCCCTTGTGTAACGGCGGATCTCTGGATCTCCATGTATCTCCCTCCTGTATCAGGATGCGGGAAAAGTCCGCTTGCCTGCCTTGTTCATCTGGTCGGTTTGGTTTGTCTGGTCTATCTCGTTTAATTGGTTTATTTGGTTTGTCTCGTTTGTTTGGTTGAACCAGACCAACTCGATGAACGAAACAAACCAGATCAACCAGAGAAACCAAATGAACCAGTTAGATCAGTTCACTTTGCCATGAACAAACTGACTCACTAACTCCTCAAGATCAAGGCCCGATTCGGTATCGCGTATCGTATCCCCCGGCTTGAGCGGATCACCCCCCCCTCCCGGAGACAGGGCCAAAAATTTCTCTCCAATGATGCCTCGCGTCTTGATGGAGGCAATGGTATCCGAATAGAGCTTGACGGTGTTGTTGACCGCCAGTTTTACCATCGCACGATCATGGTTGAGCGTAATCCCTCGGACCCTGCCGACTTCGACCCCGGCGATTTCGATCGTCGAACCCGGTTTGAGTCCCGAGGCGCTGTTGAACTGCGCCTCGACTTCGTAGACGTCGCCGCCGATCATCTCGAGTTTCCCGAGCTTGATCGACAGATACGCGAGGCACAATATGCCGACGAACACGAAAACACCGACCACGATCTCCAACTTGGCTTTTTCCATCCTTGGTACTCCTCCTCACCCAACAAGCGAACCAGGGAGCGCCACAGTCCCACCGACTGAAATGAATTCATGAATCTCCGGATCGGTGGACCGCTGGAACTCAGCGACCGTGGCCATCGCCGCAATCTTGCCTTTCCGAAGCATCGCCACCCAATCGGAAATCGCGAAGATCTCTGGAATTTCATGGCTGACCATGACTGCCGTAAAGCCGAACCGCCGGTGCATCGTGACAATCAAATCGTGAATCGATTTCGCCATCAAAGGGTCCAACCCTGTCGTCGGCTCATCAAAGAGGATTATCTCCGGTTCCATGACCAATGCGCGCGCCAATCCAGCCCGTTTTCGCATGCCGCCGCTCAACTCAGCGGGAAACTTGTGCCCCATCCCCGCCAACCCAACTTCCTCCAGCTTTTCCTCAACCCGTCGCGCCACCGCCGGGCCCTTCATGTGTAACTTCTCCCGCAACGGGAACGCCACGTTCTCGAAGACCGAGAGCGAGTCGAACAGCGCCGCACCCTGAAAGAGCATCGCGAACTGTTTCCGCACATCGTTCAAGCGCGTGCCCGACAGCCGAGAGATCTCCACATCGCCGACCCACACCTCACCACGATCCGGCTGCATGAGCCCGATCATGTGCTTGAGGAGCACACTCTTTCCCTCTCCGCTGCGACCGATAATGGTCGTGAGTTTGCCGACAGGGATAGAGAGATCAATGCCTTGCAAGACCGGCTGGCCACCAAGCTTTTTCTCTACGCCGACCAGCCTGATCATGGACACCCGGTGAGGGCTAAGGGCTTCAGAGAAGTACCGACGTCAAGAAATAGTCCCCTACGAGGATGAGCACCGACGACATGACCACCGCCTCCGTCGTTGCACTCCCAAGTCCCTCGGCGCTCTGCCTCGTGTAGAACCCTTTATAGCAGCAGACCCAACTGACGATCAGCCCAAAGCTGATCGACTTGAGAATGCCGCCGTAGACGTCTTTCCATTCCACGGCCGATTCGATCGAGTTCCAATAGGCCCCTTCGCTCACTCCCAGCAGATCCACTCCGACGAGGGAACCGCCATAGATACCGACCACATCAAATAGGGCCACGAGCAACGGCACCCCGATCAGGCCTGCGACCAATTTTGGTGAGACCAAATATTGCAGCGGATTGATCGCCATGGTATCGAGCGCATCAATCTGTTCCGTAATCCGCATGATGCCGATCTCGGCGGTCATGGCTGATCCGGCCCGCGCGGTCACCATCAACGCAGCCAACACCGGCCCCAACTCCCGGATCATGCTCAACGCCACCGCGGAGCCCAGCAACCCCTCGGAACCAAACTTCCGCAAGGTGTAATAACCTTGGAGCGCCAGCACCATCCCCGTAAACCCCGCGGTGAGCACGACGACGAACGTGGATCGATACCCGATAAAATGGAGCTGTTTCATGATTTGATGGAATCGAAACGGAGGCCGCACCAGCCAGGCAAAAGCCGACAGCACAAACAGCAGCATGCGGCCCAACTCCCGTACACGAGTGACGACCCACACACCCAGTTGTTCAATCACGTTCGTCATCAGTTACCTGGACGGTCGAAGAGATTCACTGTTTGTCTCCGCATAGCGCTGAAACCATTCAGTCAATCGATCTGCTGCCACCCGGCTCTGCTTTCTCAGCCGATTCAGCCCTTCAACACTAGAGGGGCGACCGATGAGCGCCCGCATACCTTTTATCCAGCCAGTGGGCCTGAGAAAGAGATTGAAGTCAAGAGGAAGATCTTCATCCACCAGATCGGAGACCGCCCGCACGATCGCCATGGGTAGTCCTCGCTCCTGAGCCACCGCCGCCACCGCTGCACTTTCCATATCGAGGCCGGTCGCGTCGGTCAGACCACGCAGCAGGCGCTTCTCCTGCGCCTGCCACACCACGGTCCCCGATGACACGACTGTTCCGACCCGTGTGACCAACCCCGCATCCTGCGCCACGATGAGAAGGCTTGCGTGTACAGCCCCGTCGCAGAGCACACGGTCATTCCCCATCGTCCAGGTTCCTTCAGCATGTACAGAAGACACCGCTGTGCCAACGATGAGGTCTCCCACCTGAGCCGGTACGAGCGCGCAGGCAAAACCCGTGGACATGACCAGCGACATGGCCTGTGCCTTCAACACCCTTCCCGCAACAGTGCCGGCTGCAACTGGGCCGACGCCGGTTTGGACGAGCCAATACGTGTGACCCCCTCGCCGGCCAATATGGCAGCGGACCCCGGCGATTGTCGCAACACGATCCGTCGCGAGCGCGCGCCGAACAGCCTGGAGTTCCCAGCGAGTCGCGGCAAAGATGGCGATGGGATGCACCGCAGATCCTGAGAGAGGTTGCCCCGCGCCAACGGATGACGTCGGCGGGCGGTTCAATGATCGGCTCGATGACGCCCGGACGCGAGTACGTGCTGCCGTACTTCGTCGGCCCGCATCTTCCCACGCGTCCGTAGATTCCGGTACATCGCCAAGGCCCACAACGGAAAGTACCGGCAGTACCAATGGTAGCGGAGATAAAACACCCGAGGGAATCCGGTGCCTGTATGGCGAACTTCTTCCCACGACCCATCCTTCATTTGGTGACGGAGCAGATATTGGACGCCGCGCGCGACGCTGAAGGCATCGGTCATCCCGGCCGACATGAGTGCCATGATAGCCCAGGCTGTTTGAGACGGCGCACTGTCCCCCTTCCCGCTCCAGGCAGGGTCGCCGTAAGACAGGCAAGACTCGCCCCACCCGCCATCGGGATTCTGCTTCGACTCAAGCCAGACGACCGCACGGCGAATATAGGGTTCCGAGAGATCCACTCCGATCGCACGCAGACCAGCTAGGACGGACCAGGTGCCATAGATATAATTGATGCCCCACCGACCGTACCAACTGCCGTCGGTCTCCTGCTCTCGCCTGAGGAACCGGAGGGCCGACGCCACGGCGGGATGCGTCTGATCGTAGCCCAACGCCCCAAGCATCTCGAGGCAGCGTCCGGTCAAGTCGGACGTGCTCGGATCAAGCAAGGCATGGTGGTCGGCAAATGGGATATAGTTGAAGACGATGCGATTATTGTCCTTGTCGTACGAGCCCCACCCTCCATCGGACCCTTGCATGGCGAGTACCCAATTCACTCCCCGTCGGATGGAATCTTGTAACTCGGTGGTCTGAGCCATCCGGACTTTCGAGAGCGCCATCAACACCACTGCCGAGTCATCCACATCGGGATAGAACTCATTCTCAAACTGGAAGTACCAGCCTCCCGGTTCCGCATCGGGAGACGAAAACTTCCAATCCCCAACCGTTTTTGTTTGACGAGAGAGCAAGTACGCACCGGCTTTCAGGAGAGATGGGTGGTCCTGCGGCATCCCGGTTTCGATAAAGGTGTTCATGAGCAATGCCGTATCCCATATTGGAGAGTGGCAGGGCTGAAGATGCAGCGACTCGACGCGCTGATCGCCGATCGATACCGTATCGTAAACTTCCAGCGCTTCGATTTCGTGGAGCGCCTTCCGCACCAATGGATCGTCGACCTGATAGCCGAGGCAGCGAAGGGCCACGATCGAATTCGCCATGGCCGGATAAATCCCCCCCAGCCCACCGCTGCCCTTGAGGTGTTCCAACATCCAGGTGGCAGCCTCATGCAAGGCCTTTTCACGCAACCAACTCAGTGGCATCCGGTCGTACAGTTTCAGCACCCCGTCCAGCTGGACGAAGAAATTATGCGGCGTGAACCACCGTTGATCCTTATTGAAGGGCGGCACGTCGCGATAGCGAATCTGTGATCGAGGCGCGACATAGAGCTCGTCGATACCCTGCTCCTCGGGAATACGGCAGACTGGCTGATTCGCGAAGACCACAAGCAGCGGAATCAAGACGGCACGAGACCAATAGGAAATGGCATAGATGCTGAAGTAGAACCGCTTCGGCAGGAGCATGATCTCGGGCGGCATGCTGGGGATGCCCTTCCAATCATACTGCTCGAACAGTGCTAGAGTGATTTTTGTGAAGACGTTTGCGCACACGACACCGCCCAGAGCCAGAATACAGTCACGGGCCCGAAGCATGGACGGCTCGTCTGCCGAAATGCCGCTCAACTTCAAGGCGAAATAGGCTTTCACGGAGGCGCTGATCTCCGAAGACCCGCCGTAGAAAATCGGCCAGCCGCCATCAGGCAATTGCATGGCACGGAGATAGCGGACCGCCCGGCGCTCTCGTTCGGGATCGATCCGATCGAGAAACCGCCGCAGCAAGAGGTATTCAGCGGTCAGCGTGGTATCGGCTTCGAGCTCCGCAACCCAATACCCCTCTGATGCATGTTGTCTGGACAAAAACCAGGCTTGACTGCGCCGGACCGCGTCGTCGAGCACATCGACTTGACTGATTGAATGGCCGGTGGAGCGACGTGTCGCAGCGTCGGCGGGTGCCGAGGTCACGGACTTGTCCGATACCAGACGCAGTGGCGGAACGTTGGACAGCTCGGTCGCCAGCCCCAGCTTCTCCGGAACAGAGACGAAGAGGCTATCCGATAAACGATCCAGGAGAGTTCGAATGAGCTTCATTGTAGTATTGGTCTGTGGAACGCTTTAGGTAGATGGGACAACACGGGTGAATCGCCTGCCCCCATGAAGAAGGCTCGAACTACGAGCGGCCTGCTCATAGCTCTGCTCATTCCGGGCTATATAGATAGCAGACACCCTACTCTGACGTCAAGAAACACAGAGGCAGAAGTCCTCTGAAGTACGAATGTTTTAGGTAATCTGGTGTGTTTAGGCCGGCTGCAAGTTGCCCAGTCTCACCGAGACGATTTTTGAGATGCCCGGCTCTTCCATGGTGACCCCAAACAACGAGTCTGCAATGGTCATCGTCTGCTTGCTATGGGTGATGACCATGAACTGCGCATCTTCGGAGAGTTCACGCAATACGCCGGTAAAGCGCCCGATGTTCTCTTCGTCCAGCGGCGCGTCGATTTCGTCAAGAATACAGAACGGCGTCGGTCTGATCAGGAAACTCGCGAAGAGCAGGGCCATCGCCGTCAAGGTCTTCTCACCACCCGAGAGCATGGTCATACTCTTCAAGCGTTTGCCCGGTGGTTGCACCATGATGTCGACTCCCGGCTCCTGCGGTCCGCGGTCTTCTGCCGTCTCATCCGCCGGCACCTCGACCAGCTGTAGTTCGGCCCGGCCACCGGGGAAGAACTTCACGAACACCTCACTGAATTTCTGTTGGAGCTCGGCAAAGGTACCGGCAAACATATCCTTCGTAGTGCGGTTGATGCGCTGGATGATTTCTTTGAGCGAGCTGATGGACGAGGAGAGGTCTTGTTCCTGCGTCGTCAGGAATCGATACCGTTCATCCAACTCTTGATGTTCGTGAATGGCAGCCAAATTGATCGGTCCCAGGCGATCGAGCTTCTCGCGAATCTTCTGCAGTTGCTCCCGTAGCGCGACCTCATTGACTGCCGGTTGGCCTTCCGGGATCGACTCCTCCCCGATGGACAGCTGTTCGGGTGTCATCTCCACGACCGGTGATTCGAGCAGCGTCGCGAGATCGACCTGGTACGTTCCCAAGAGCGTGGATTCGACAGTCCCCAATTGCATTCGAATTTCCGCCTTCTTGACCTCCACCACCATGCGGGATTCGCGTAGAGACGACACTGCGCGGCGAACATCCTCCAACCCGGCATCGAGCTGGTGCGCCGCCGCCATGTCCTGCGCCTGTTCTTCTTGAAGTTCGACCAGCCGAGCCTTTCTCTCGGCTGCCGACTCACCGAATTCGCGACAACGCGCTTCTTGGCGCTCACGTTCAACCCGGCTCTGTTCGATCGAGGCCGTGAGCCCCTCGACATGGCGCGTCAACGTCTCAATGCGTGCGATCGCATCTTGCTGCTGTTGCTGCACACGGAGCAGATCGTGATGGCGATGCTCACGGGTTGTCCGGATTCCCTGCGCCACCATTTGTGCCTCTGTAAATCGCTGCTGGAGCCCCTGCATGTCGTGATCAATCTGCCGCACCCTTTCGCGTATACGACCGAGCCCGGCTTCCTGGCCGGCTTTCTCCGCTATCCACTGTGCAAACTGTGCTTCGCCGGAGCGCACTTCCTGTTTAAGCCGCTGCACATCCGCCGAGCCTCGCTGCGCATCACTCAACAATGTATCGATCCGCTGATTGAGATCTTCCTGCACATGCTGGAGCCCGGCTTCGTCTTTCTGGAGTGATAGCCCCCGCATTTCTGCGTCCCGCAGCGACTCCACGAGTTGCCGGCTCTGCTCGCGCAACTCCTGTCCCTGCACCAACAATCGTTCCCGTCGCTGCTTCCCTTCTTCGACACATCCCGTCAGCGAGACGCTTTGGGCTTCCAGGTGAAGCACCTCACGGCGACGTTGCAACAGGCCTCCCGTTGTGCCGGTCTGTCCACCGGTGATGACCCCGGCCGCATCCAAAACTTCTCCTGCACGCGTCACGAAGATGGGTCCATCGAGAGCAGAGCAGGGCTGTAGTTCCCACAACGCCATCGCGTCCTTGAGCGTGTCAATGAGCACGATCCGATCGAAGAGATAGTCACGGGCCGCTTCGCGCTGACCCTCCACGTGGATCAGATCAACCGCACGTCCGACCACGCCGGGCCGGCCCTCCATCGCAGGCCACCATCGGTGAGATACCGTATCCCGAGTCGTCCATCGAGGCTGCTGAGGGATGAACGTGCCCCGCCCGAGATCTTTCTTTTTGAGAAACTCAATCGCCTCACAAGCGGCGGCGGGATTGTCGACGAACCATCCCCTGACCCGTTCGCCCAAAATCGCGTCCACCGCGCGGTCCCACCCAGGAGGCACAACCAACCACTCGGCAATGGCATCGCGAATTCCGGTACAGGCCTTGAGCGCAGTCGACTCTTCGTCGCCGCGCCGGCCATAACCCATATCTTCCTGCAGCACGCCTTGCAGTGTTCTTAGGTGGGAGTCCACTGAGGCCAACTCTTCCGACTGACGCAATACCAGTTGGTCGACTTCGACCAACTCGGTTGACCGGCGCTCGCTCTCTTCCTCGACACCCTGCTGCTGCCGACGCAGGTCGACCACCAATCGCTCCGCGTCATGGGAGGCCTGTTGGAGCGCCTGGCGCTTGTCCGTTGCCGTGACATGCTGCAGGCGAAAGTCTTCCCGCTCACGAGCCAGCCGGCCTTCACGATCCGCAGCCTCTTGAATGCGAGCGGCCAATTGCACCAGGGTCTGCTCGGTATTCGCAACCAAGACCGCCAGGTTGAGTACGTCCAGACGCCCTCGTTCTTCTTCAGCCAACGCCGCGGTTCGTTGCTGGACCAGCTCTTTCATCTCCTGGTCGAGCGTCGCGAACACCTCCTCCCGCTCCTCACACTCTCGCTCGAGCGCAGCCAGCGCGGCCTCGAGAGTCGCAGCTTCCGCCACGCCATGCATCTGCTCCTGGGTGAGACGCTCGAGTTCCTGCCCTCCCTGACTCTGCTGCTGCGCGTAGAGTTCTACACGATTACGCTCAACTTCTGCGCCCGTCAGCGCCTGCGCCTGTTGCTGTTCAACCTTTGACAGTTCCTCGCGCCGCTTTCCGATCGCTTCGTTCGCTAGGCCAATCGAGAGCTTGATCCGTTCAAGTTCTGTATTCAAACGCGCCAGCTCGGCCGACCGTTCGGACTCGTGGTCCCCCAACGTCTGCAGTTCCGACTCCACCCCCTTGAGCGTAGTCCGTAGGACACGGTACTCGTTGGTCAGCAACTGAATCTCCAGCAACTTAGCCTCTTGGTGCAACGTCTGATAGGACCGCGCCTGCCGCGCTTGGCGCTCGAGGGAATTCAACTGCTTTTTCACCTCAGCAATGATGTCCCTTACGCGCAGAAGGTTTTGTTGCGTCGCATCCAACTTGCGCAATGCTTCGGCCTTCTGCTTCTTGTAGCGAATGATGCCGGCGGTTTCTTCGATCAACTCGCGCCTATCTTGTGGTGACGCGTTAAGGATCTGATCGATTTGCCCCTGCGCAATGACGGTGTGTCCTTTTGTCCCAGCCCTGGTGTCCAGTAGCAGGCTCCGGACATCCTTCAACCGGCAGGAGGTCTTATTGATGAGGTATTCGCTGTCGCCATTACGGTACAGGCGGCGCGTGATCATGAGTTCTTGATATTCCGACAGCTGGCTAGAAAGATCGGACAGGGGATCCACATTGATCCGATCCAGCCCGCTGATTACGAGCGAAACTTCAGCCAGGCCGAGAGGCTTCCGCATTTCGGTCCCGTTAAAGATCACATCTTCCATCTTCTCGCTACGCAGGGCCTTCGTGCTCTGCTCACCGAGTACCCAAAGAATCGCATCGACGACATTACTTTTCCCGCTCCCGTTTGGCCCCACGATGGCGGTGACGCCATCGGGGAATTCGATCCGGGCTTCCGCGAACGACTTAAACCCCACCATTTCGAGGGATTTCAAATACATCGATGACTCCTTCGGTAGCCTGTGTGGGAGGACTCAAGCGGATGGAACGCGTGGTTTTGTAGCACAGACCAGAGGGAAAATCAAAGAAAAATACTGCAGGTGGTAGGCACGAGGGGAGAGACCCACAGCATTTAGGGGAGTGGAACGATGGCGAGGGATGCGGTTATCCTACCTGAGCCCCAACAGATTTGTTGGAGGAATCAATGGTGATCAGTTCCTTGGGAAGAAGAAATTCCACATCTTCTTCGATCACCGTCAGGTCTTGGACCTCTGCGGTCCCAAACGTCTTGAGATACGTCACCACCTCTTCGACCAGAACCTCGGGCGCTGAAGCGCCGGCGGTAATCCCGACCGCTTGCACGTTCGTGAGCCAGGTTCGATTGATATCAGACGCGGCATCGATCAAGTAGGACGCAATCCCGCACTGCTCCCCCAACTCGCGTAGGCGGTTGGAGTTCGAGCTATTTGGGGAGCCGATGACGAGAATGACGTCCACCAGCTTGGATAGCTCCTTCACCGCATTCTGGCGGTTCTGTGTCGCGTAACAAATATCCTCCTGGTGCGGCCCCTTGATATGCGGAAACCGTTTATGGAGCGCACCGACAATATCCCGACACTCGTCGACGCTCAGCGTAGTTTGCGTGACGTACGAGAGGTCGTGGACGTTATCAACCTGCAGCTTCTCGACATCTGTTACGGAGGAGACCAGATGGAACTTGTCCGGGATTTGTCCGAGCGTCCCAATCACTTCGGGATGGCCGGCATGGCCGATCAGAATGAGATCATACCCCTGCGTATAGTCGCGGTTGACCTCGTTATGCACTTTGATGACCAACGGGCAGGTGGCATCGATCACATGCAGCCGTCGCCGATTCGCTTCGTCCCAGACCGACTTGGCGACCCCATGGGCACTGAAGATCACGACCGAACCTTCCGGCACTTCTCCCAACTCCTCCACAAACACGGCACCCTTGGTGCGGAGCGAGTTCACGACATGCCGGCTATGGACGATTTCGTGTCGCACATAGATCGGCGCCCCATATTTCTTCAGCGAAAGGTCTACGATATCGATCGCCCGGTCAACTCCGGCGCAAAACCCTCGTGGGTTAGCGAGATAGATCTTCATGATGGTAACCTTTCCTTCACACCGGACATGGCCACATGCATGCCCACATACTCACAGATCACTGGCGTCCACCTTACGTCAGAGCAGCGGGCTCCGTCAACACAATTGGCCCGCGCTTCTCTTCTCTGCCCGTCTTGACACAATGCTTTCGCCCTCGTAGGCTCTCACCACCAGCAGGATGCTCAAAAAGTCCGCCAGCATCGTTCTCGCTTCGCTCAGAAGCTCAACGTACCGAAGCGTACGCCTTCGCCTCTTCGCTCGCTGCGGCCTTGCTGGACAGCCTTTTTGAGCATCCTGCACGGTGTGCTCCTGTTGTTCTAGACGTGCGGACCATTGAATTTCCACCGTGCCACAATAGATTTTCCGCAGACTCCTAGCTATGCCAATCCCTGCAAGCAAGAAAATCCTCATCGTTGAAGATGAGAACGACATTCTCCAACTGGTCAAACTGTATTTGGAGAAAGACGGCTTTCGAACCGTATCGGCCAAGACCGGTACGGAGGGCCTCCGGCAAGTGAAACAGGAGAAGCCCGATTTGGTCGTCCTCGACTTGATGCTGCCCGAGATCGACGGCCTCGAGGTCTGTAAACGCCTTCGGTCGGCTCCAGAGACCGCGATGCTCCCCATCATCATGTTGACCGCCAAGGCCGAGGAATCGGACACCATCATTGGCCTGGAGTTGGGAGCCGACGACTACGTCACCAAACCATTTAGCCCCAAGACCCTGGTTGCCCGCATCAAAGCCCTCTTTCGACGGCTTGAGCGGAAACCGGACGACAGCCCGGCTCAATATCGCTATGGCAATCTCGTCATGGATCTCGCGCGGCATGAAGTCACTGTGAAGAAGATAGAAGTCCCCCTCACGGCGAAAGAATTCGGCCTGCTCGAGCATCTTTTGCGCAATCCCGGCAGAGTCCTGACGAGAGACATCCTCCTCAATACCGTCTGGGGATACGATTACTACGGCACGACGCGGACAGTCGATGTCCACATCCGAAGGCTCAAGCAGAAACTCCCCTCGCTCAACGAGGCGATTATCTCGGTCAAATCCCTAGGCTACAAATTAAAAGAACGTGAATCGTGAATCGTTAAACGCAGGACGTCTCCGGAAATCTTTCAACGATTCACGATGAACGGTAACGAAACGCGTCTCTTATGGCACTCTCCATCAGATGGAAGGTCACGATCGGGACCCTGCTGGTCCTCGCCTGTGGGCTTCTCATCGCCCGAACCCTGGCGATTCGCTCCCTCGAACAACAGGAGATCGTCCAATCGGGCCAGATACTGGAGGCTCGAACCAGTCTCGTCGCGTACGGGCTGCAGCCGTTTCTGACGCAATCAGGGAGGCTGTCTTCGATCCCCCAATTGCAGGCAGCCGTACGAGATCTCAGCGCGCGGGCTCTCGCACGCGTGACCGTTATTGCTCCGGATGGACGGGGGTTGGCCGACAGCGCCGTCTCGGATAGCCTCCTCGCCACACTTGAGAACCACCGGGCGCGACCGGACATTCAGCAAGCTGTTGCCACCGGGCGCGGAACGGATCTCCGCACGAGTCACACCACCGGTGAGCGCACGTTGTATTTCGCTATCGGTCTAAGCGGTGCGAACCAGGCGACGCCCACCGTCTTCTTGAGGCTGGGGATACCGATGACGACGTTTGATCGTGAAGTGGCCAAGTTGCACCGAGACTTGGCCCTCGCCTTCGGGATTGCATTCTTGATTGCCGTCGCGCTGAGTATGTGGCTCGCTCACAGCATCACGAAACCCCTGTCCGATATTGCGATCGCTGCGCAGCAGCTGGCGAAGGGTGACCATGCGGTCCGCATTCGGACCGGATCACGGGATGAAGTCGGCCTCTTAGCAGACACGTTCAACCACATGACGGACCAACTGAGAACCAAGATCGATGAACTCTCCGAAGATCGGTCCCAGCTCTTGGCCATGCTGACCTCGATGGTCGAAGGCGTGATGGTCCTGGACCGTCGAGGTCGCGTGCTGCAAATCAATCCAGCGCTGGAACGGATGTTCGACGTCACGAGGATGGAAGCGCGGGGACACCCCTGCTCCGATGTCTTCCGGCATCCGCAGTTGGATACGTTAGTCTCAACGGTCCTGACGAAACGAATGAACGAAGAAGATGAAATTCTCCTGCACCCGAGTGGTCGTCGTCTCCATATCGAGGCCTCGGTCACTGGATCCGATCGAGAGAACGACGCTTGCGCGGTGCTTGTTTTTCACGACATGACAGAATTACGCCGCCTGGAAATTATCCGGAAAGATTTCGTCGCCAACGTCTCCCACGAGTTGAGGACCCCGCTCACGTCGATCAAGGGGTATATCGAAGCCTTGCTCGATGGCGCCAAAGACGATCCTGAGACCAGCACAAAATTCCTCGACATCATTCTCAAACAAAGCGACAGGCTGAACCTGATTCTGGAAGACCTCCTCCAGCTGTCAAAGATCGAATCCGGGCAGGTCCTGTTCAAGCGAGAGCCGCTTCATATCCAGAGTGTCATCGAACGAACGCTGGCCATGATCAAACCCTTAGCAGACAAGAAGGGGCACCGGCTCGTCTCCTTCGTGGAGGACAATTTGCCTGATGTGCTCGGCGATGAAGACCGGCTGATGCAAGTCCTGTCCAACTTGCTCGATAACGCTGTCAAATACACCCACGAGAAAGGGACCATCACCGTGGCGGCCCACCTCGTTTCGGACGATGCCGAACAGCCCGCGCTGGTCACGGCTGTGGAACTGAGCGTGACCGATACCGGACTCGGAATTCCTGAAGGGGATCGCCCGCGCGTATTCGAACGATTCTATCGAGTCGATAAGGCCCGCTCGCGTGAGTTAGGTGGAACAGGGCTCGGGCTGGCGATCGTCAGGCATATTGTCGAGGGTGTAGGCGGGCGGGTGTGGGTCGAAGGGAACGCCCCGACCGGCAGCCGTTTCGTCGTCCGGCTACCGGTCCAACAAACCGGTCACCCGACCGGCTGACAGGATTTGGAACAAGCGAGACGGGCGAGACTTGCGGGAAAAGCCCGAGTGGTGGGGACAGCAATCTTACACGTGATGCGAGTCGCGCTCCCTCGCGCTCGTCTCGCTTATTTCACCACCGAACCAACCCTGCTGCCCACGTCACGCCACCGCCAAAACTTCCCAGCAAGACGATGTCGTGGGGCAGAATCCTTCCCGAACGGACTGCGTGGTCGAGCGCGATGGGTAATGACGCCGACGACGTATTGCCATAGCGTCCGATCACGGAACAGACCCGTTCCGGCGAGACCCCAAGCCGCTTCGTGAGCTGGTCGAGAATCCGCCCGTTGGCTTGGTGCAATACCAGCTGCGCAATATCGTGTACATCGATACCGAACTCCTTTACGATCTCGCGGATGGCCTGGTCCAATCGCTTGACCGCCAGACGAAAGACCGCCGCCCCTTGCATCCGCAACGTATGGCTCTTCGCCTCGACCGTCCCCGACGTCGTTGGCCGGCGCGATCCGCCTGCGGGAATCGTAATCAAGCCATGTTGGGCACCGTCCGCGTGGAGACGGAGCCCCAACAGCCCCCGGCTCAGCTGGCCTGCCTCTGGCTCACCCCGCAACACGACCGCACCTGCCCCATCGCCGAATATGAGACCCGTATCGCCATCGGCGGGATCGACGGAACGAGACTTCACTTCCGCGGCCACCACCAAACACGTCTTGACCTGCCCGCTCCGAATCATCACATCGGCCATCGAGAGTCCATAGAGAAAGCCCGAACAGGAAGCCGCCACGTCGAATGCTGGTATCGTGGGACAACCGAGCATTCGCTGAACATGGCAGGCGGTAGAGGGGAAGACCGTATCGGGCGAGGTTGTCGAAAGCACAATCGCCCCCAGCTCAGAAACCGGGAGTCCGGCAGCCTCAAGCGCCGGCCTCGCTGCTTCCACCGCAAGATCAGAAGACGCTTGGGATAGAGCAGCTCTGCGTCGTTCCTGAATTCCTGTCAAGCGAAAGACAACCGCCGGCTCGATGCCCAACAAAGCCCCCACTTCGCGATTCGACACCACCCGATCAGGGAGGTACGAGCCCGTCCCAAGAATCTTCGTCCGTATCATAGGTCTGAATACTCAGTGGTTGGCTGCAATACCGGCGGGATTATAGCAGGATGCTGAAAAAGTCCGCCAGCAGGTGAATGTGTTGGCCTGGCGAGTCCCCTGTGCTCGCGCAACGCGCGGGCTCAGAAGCCCCTCGTTGGACGCGCGCAGTTTGGGATCATCCAGGCCAGCCACGGGGAAGATAGTGATGATCGCTCGCTGCGGCCTGCTTGGGACAAGGCGCGTCCCAGGGCGAAGAGTCTGTCTTGGCAGACTCAGGGCGGGCGGGTGAAATAACCGCCGGGGCTGGGCGGGTGAGAAGTCTGGCCTTTTTGAGCATCCTGCGGGGTGTTTTTCTCATGTTCCAGACTTGCGGGCCATCGAAGTTCTGCTATGCCGAAATGGCTTTTCCCGCAGCCTGATAGGTCCTGGTTCCACCGGGGTCAATTTGGGAGTCGGACCTTGCATTCAGCCGGGGCTCCTGCTACATTTTCATGGAGTGATGGTACGCTCTTTTCCCAATTTGACTGCTGCGCCACGACTTACGGCGGCCCTCGGCCTCTGTGTCGCGGTATTTTGTGCCCTCACCGCCTGCTCCAGCACACCTAAGAGTCAGGATACCACGAAGAAGGCCCTGAGCGGCACTGACGAGCAGATTTTCTTGGGCGATTCGATCAAAAAGAACTACGACCCCAACGTCATCATGAAGCGAGGAGAGGCGTTCTTCGAG
>DASQFV010000090.1:0-4048 GCA_035632975.1 Nitrospiraceae bacterium | reverse complement strand
CAAGAATCCGATGGTAGGCACGTCGAGACGTGCCATGCACCCGGGCGAGGGGCTTCCGATTTCCCTCACTTTGTGGTCAGGGGAGCAGCCAGGCTGTCCTTCACTGCGCGCATCGAACGAGCACCGCTTTATCGTGCGCGTTCTGCGAGCACAAAGGATGGTCTGGCTGCTCCCCTTCCGTCCTTCTGAGGCCGCGCGTTGCGCGAGCACAGAAGATCATCAGGCTCCATCCCGTCCGCTGTTCTACGCGCAAGAAGGGCACCTGGCCACTCCCTCCCCTGCTGGCTGACTGTTTCAGCATCCTGCTAGCTTCTCACGTGGAGAATGTCGGCGACCCGCAAGTGGACGACCTCCGGCGTTCCCGAGCCAGGGTGAATTGCCTGCGTCCGCACGCGCAAGGACCCATCCTGGCCGATTCCCTCGGCAAGCCCCACGACCACTTCTCCATGAGCTAACGTCGCTTGTATCGTGTGGCCGATGGTCGAGCATCGTTGGTGATAGGCCAGCCCAATCCGATTCGTTCCGTGAACGACCAATTCATCGAGGCACTGTTCGAGTTCGAGGAGCAGCTGCGCGAGCAGTCTGTTGCGGTCGACGATGAACTTCCTCTCCTGCCATAGCGACGTGGCTGAGTCGCGAAGGTCAGCGGGCCAGTCATCGTGGTCAAGGTTGACGTTGATGCCGATTCCGATGATCTGGAAAGGGTCTGATCGAGTTCCTGTACCGCTTTCACAGAGGATTCCGCCAACCTTTCGTTCCGAGATCAGGAGATCGTTGGGCCATTTCACGGAGATCTGGATGGACGAGACCTGTTCGATCGCTTCGGCTGCGGCCAGCGCGGAGATCAGCGGCAACCAGGAGAGCCATTCCGTGAGGCGTTCCGGTGGGCGTGCTGTTCTGAGGATGATGGAACAGTAAAGATTGGCACCGGGCGGAGAAAACCAGGTTCTGGAGAGACGCCCGCGTCCGGCGGTCTGGCTGTCGGCGACGACGACGGTGCCATGTTCCACTTCTGCCTGTGCGAGCTGAGTGGCCTCACGGTTCGTTGACGGGAGGCAGTCGAACAGTTCGATGCGACGCCCCAGCCACGTGGTCGACAGGGTGCTGAGGATCGTGTCTCGTGTGAGTGGTGGCGAGGGTTGCACGAGTTAGCTAGCAGGATGCTGAAAAAGTCCGCCAGCTTCGTTCTCGGCTCATCGAAATCCTCAACGTACCCCAGAGGGTACGCCTCCGGTTTCGACTCGCCTGCGGCCTTGCTGGACGAACTTTTTGAGCATCCTGCGGGAGTGGTATTTTGCTGTAATACATGTGCGCACCTTCAAAGTTCATGAGTGACCCAATGATTTCCCGTTACCTGCTAGGACCGGCGATGCCGGTTCCGTGGTTCGAGTACCAGGCTGAGCGTCGCAGCTGGGGCTGAATGGGTGAGGGCTCCGATGGAGATGCGATCTGGGCCGGCCGCCGCCATCGCTCGTACGTTCTTCAACGTGATACCTCCGGACACTTCCACGAGTGCTCGCCCCTTGATCAGCCGGATGGCTTGACGGACAGACGCCGGGTTCATGTTATCCAGCAGAATGATGTCGGCTCGTCCTGCGACGGCCTGCCGCACATCAGCCAACGATTCCGCTTCCACGATAATCTTCATGCTGCGAGGGGCGTTGGCTCTCGCCTTGCGGCAGGCAGTTCGGACGGGCATTGTCGTTCGGTTTAGGAGGGCCAGATGATTGTCCTTGATGAGGACGGCGTCGCTCAGCGACTGGCGGTGATTCGTGCCCCCACCGAGGAGGACCGCCCATTTCTGAAGCGCACGTAAGCCCGGGATCGTCTTTCTCGTGTCGAGGATGGTCACGGGGTATCGACGAGCTGCGTCGTAGAACCGACGCGTCAAGGTGGCGATACCGGAGAGGTGTTGGAGAAAGTTCAGGGCGACTCGTTCAGCCTTCAGAATGGATCGCCCATCGCCTTCGATCTGGAGGAGACAGTCTCCATCCTTTGCGTGTTCTCCATCCTGGCGGTGGATGGAGAAGACGAGGGACGCATCCACGGTCCGAAAGGTTCGCACGGCTGCGGCAAGACCGGCGACCACCAGCGATTGCTGGGCGACGATACGCGCGCGCGCTGGTAGGGGAGAGAGAAAGAGTGCGGCTGTCGTGACGTCGCCACGGGGGAGGTCTTCTTGGAGTGCACGTCGAATGGCGCGCTGTATGTCGGTAACCGGGGGCCTGATCATCGGTTACGTTCCCAGCATGGCGCGCAACTGTTGCTCACTGCTGGTGAGCAAGGCTTGATCTCGGCGCAGGCTTGTACGGCGCTCCTGGTGATCGGTAATGACCTCAGGCGGAGCCTTGGCGGTAAACTCCTGATTCTGTAGTTTTCCCTCCAGCCGCTCGATCTCCTTGGTCTGCTCGGATTGCTGCTTGATGATGCGATCCAGCGCTTTGTTGAGATCGACGTCGCCCGCCACCGCAATGCCGACAGATAAGCCCTCCGTGACTAACCGGAGGAGGTTACTGGTCGGCCAGTGAGTCGTTGGGGCTAGATCGACAGTCCCACGGCCGAGATGGGCGAGGTAGCTTCGGAGTTGGTCCAGGTGGCCCTGTGACAGGGGCGCGTCGTGCGCGACGTAGAACGTGATCTGTTGCCCCGGCGGATAGTTCAACAGCATGCGGGATGCGCGCACCAGGCCGATGGTTTGTTCGAGCAGCGCAAAGCGTTGGTCCATTTCGGGTGCGGCCCATGTAACTTCTGGTGTTGGATAGCGCTGACCCACGATGCTCGCGCCCTGATGCGGGAGCGTTTGCCAGATCTCTTCGGTGAGAAACGGCATGAACGGATGCAGGAGACGCATCGTGGTCTCCAGCGTCTCGACGAGGGTCTGTCTGGTCCCTGCTCCTTCCGGGTTCGCCGAGTTTTGAAGTGTGGGCTTGATCAGTTCGAGGTACCAGTCACAGTACTCGTGCCAGATGAATTGGTACAGCGCATTCGCCGCGCGATCGAACCGATAGGCCTCCAGTTCTGATGTAACCGCATGGATCGTCTGGTTGAGGCGACTCAAAATCCAGCGGTCGGGGAAGGTGCGTTCGGATGGCGCGGTGGCCGTTCGTGGCCCATCGAGATTCATGAGACTGAAACGAGCCGCGTTCCAGATCTTGTTCGCAAAATTTCGGTAGCCTTCGATTCGTTCCTCCGCAAGTTTGATGTCGCGCCCCGGTGAGGCCATCGACGCGAGCGTGAAGCGGAGCGCGTCGGTGCCGAACTGCTCCATCACATGTAGCGGATCGATGACGTTGCCTTTCGATTTGCTCATTTTCTGCCCTTCAGCATCTCGCACCAGAGCATGGATATAGACGTCGCGGAAAGGGACGTCACCCATGAATTTCAGCCCCATCATGATCATACGGGCGACCCAGAAGAAAAGAATGTCAAGCCCGGTCACAAGGGTCGAAGTCGGATAGTATATCTTCAACTCGGGAGTATGCTCAGGCCATCCCAGCGTAGAGAAGGGCCAGAGGGCGGACGAAAACCAGGTGTCAAGGACGTCTGGGTCTCGGACGAGATCTGTGCTCGCGCATTTAGCGCACTTCTCCGGTTTTTCTCTGGAGACAATGGGGATGGCGTTAGGTGATATATAAAGATGTTCATGTTGCCGGCCAGACGACCCCTTCACTGTAAATATTTCAGTATTGCAGGGCCGGCAGTACCACGCTGGTATCTGATGACCCCACCAAATTTGGCGTGAGATACACCAGTCCTTAATGTCATGCATCCAACCGAGATAATTATTCGTCCACCCTTCTGGGATAATACGAATCCGACCATCCTTCACCGCCTTGATGGCGGGTTCAGCAAGTGGCTTGATCTTGACGAACCATTGAGGAGACAAGTACGGCTCGACGACGGTCTTGCAGCGATAACACTTCCCGATCGCCATCTTGTGGTCTTCAATTTTGACGAGAAATCCACTGTCGCGTAGAAGCAGTTCGATTTTGGGACGCGCTTTGGCCACAGGTAACTGAACAACTTCTCTGATCACAGGTTCCTCAAC
>DASQFV010000089.1:0-6576 GCA_035632975.1 Nitrospiraceae bacterium | reverse complement strand
GTTCCAAAACGGCTATCGCTAGCCGTCTGGTGCCTGATCATGGCTTCGCATACACGCGTCACCAATCGCATCCTCGAGGCTAGGGACACCCCATTATACATACCCTGCTCATGAGACTGCTTTAGGTGCTAGGCCCATTGCTGACGGAGCAAGGTCAAAACGGCTGCCAACGGGCAGCAGGAACTCTTGTAGAATGCGATTGCCCCACCCGTGAAACGGTACGATTTCATAGGACCGTATCTCGAGATACCCGTTGCCGGTCTGGACGAGGAGTTTCCCCGATTGTTTTGCCATGATTTCCCCGGGAGCTCTCCCTGACGGAGGCCCCTCTTGAGGTCGCGCCTCGTAAATCCTGATGGTTGTACCATTGAGACATGCTGTGAGAGGTTCATATGGTTGTAACGCGCGCCACAGATTTGCAATTTGTCTCGCAGACCCATTCCAATCAAGGGTGGTGTCGGCTGCGTTCTTCTTTCCAAAATAGCTACGTTCCGCGATATTTTGTGGCTTGGGGTCGATTGTTCCTTGCGCCATGGCATTGACGGCTTCTGTCAGGAGCGCAGCAGCAGCATGGTGTTGTCGCTGCGTCAATTGCCCGGCATTCTCGTTCTCTCCGATAATCAGTTCTTGTTGAGCGACAATATCCCCCGCATCAATTTTTTCCGTCATCACATGAACGGTAACCCCTGCAACCGATTCCCCATTCTTGAGCATCCAAAATGCCGGATGTGGTCCTCCATAGCGAGGGAGCAGCGAAGGGTGACAGTTTAAGATTCCCAACCGAGGAGTTTGGAGAATTACCGTCTTTAAAATCTGAGGGAAGAAATAGACCACGATAAGATCAACGTTCAAGCGCTTCACATATTCAACAAACGTGGGAGAGTTAACGTTGGGGGAGGTGATGCGTAGGATCTTTTCCTTATCAAGCCATCTCCAGGCATTGAATCTAGGTTTAATTGTCCGTATCGGTTTGGGTCGGCACAAAATAGCTTTCATGATGGTCCTGACCGCATGACAAAGGCCGCCACACTTTGGGTCTCGCTTCCACCTAGGACGAGCCCAGGCTACAATCTCATGCCCGCAAGCTTTTAATTGCCGGCCAAAATCCCAGTCGTCAATCTCCGAAAGGACCAAGAGACGTAGCTTGGGTACGTTAGAAACCGCTTCCATGGAGGGGTGGGGGCTCATAGCTTTTCACACCGACGTAATCTGACAACTACTCGAAGCTCGCCGTTATCCCAACTCGGCAAACCACAAAGGCTTTTATTATTTGTCCCAGCATTTCATCCGACAAGTCCGCGACTGCAACTCCTTGCAGTTTCCCACTAAATATAGAGTTTCTTCAACCTCTGATAGAGGGACATGCTACTTTTCTGACCCCTCGTTCGCGCGACCCTGGAGGGGAGGCATGAAGAGGTTTCACATCGCCTTGGGCGTCGCGAATGTGGAGGCGTCCGCTGACGAGTACTTGCAATGCCTCGGATGCCGACCGGACCTGTTCATCCCTGGAAAGTATGCGTTGTGGCGCACGGATGCAGTCAACCTGTCGATTCGGAAAGTGGGCCACGAAGAGGGTGGGGCTCGCCGGGGGTATGGGTCGGGCGATATTGTCTGGCGTGGCGATGCTATCCAGCAGTGATTACTTGGAAGGAGTTCTCGGCAGACTCAACTTGCTGTTCCTATGCGCATCCGAATCGATCTGTTTCAGGGCGCTGAGCTGATCCGTCAATTCCGCGATCCGCTTATCGCGAGTACGAATCCGCTGCCGAAGAGTGTGTACTGTTAGGTCCGGGCTTTTGGCAGTTTCTGCACGCTGTTGTCCCAACCATGTGCGGACCAGCCCTTTCATCGCCCCTAACGCCTCATTGGGCTTGTCGGCGGAAGCGGGGCGTGAAGGTCGGTTGGCAAGAAACCGAATCCAGAGTGCGCTTGAATCCGCGTATGGACCGTTCGGCGCGACGGCAATCGCCTGCTGAAAGGAGGCCGCTGCCGCCTCTCCATTCTGGAATAACGCGACCATCGCACGTGTGTAATGTACCTGATCACAGGACTGGTACTGTGCACAGGTGCTCAGCAGCGTTTCTTGATCTCGAAGTACAGCTTGTAGGATTACTGTGTCGGTCGCATCGGCATGAAATAACGGCGCAGAAACCGGCGGCGCGATACCATTCACCATCGCACATCCCCATAGCATCCCCGTCATCAAGAGCCAGGATCCACGATGAAGCCACATCGCAATGCCTCTTTTCGCGCCGAGGTCTCAGTGCCTTTCCTAAGACAAGCTTAGCAGATCATAAGAATCTTGACGGCTCAGAGGTGAATTCGCACAGTGAGCAATATTGAACAGGCAGTCGGGACGTACCCCACTATGATGATGTCACCATGCAAGCCGTGACAGAATCCGACGACCATTTTTTCGTACAGGGAATGGGATGAGGTAGAAGAAGAGGCTCCTCGGAGTTCAACACGAGAAACGGAGGTATGTATGTCTCAAGATCGCCTGACCCAGATAAAGCATTATCGAGAATGTATTGCCGCCTGTTTCGCCTGTGCCCAGACTTGCGAGACCTGCAGCGACGACATGATCGGCATGGACCATCATGGTGATCAGAAACTCATGGCACAATGTATTCGGTTGTGCCGCGAGTGCGCGGATATCTGCGTGCTGGCCGGCCAATGGATGAGTCGAGGTTCCGCGATGACCGACCGACTGTGCGGCCTCTGCGCCGACATCTGTGACACATGTGCCGAGGTCTGTGAACAGCACGCCCCACATCATGCTTTGTGCGGACCTTGCGCCAAAGAATGTCGCCGTTGTGCAGAACAGTGCCGAAAAATGATACTTGCGATGGCCTAGCTGTCGGGGTAAGGAGCAATCATGAAACGCGGAGTGATCGAGTTGATGGTTGTGTCGGCATTTTTTCTCCAGGGCCCTGTCGCCAACACTATGAAGACGAACCAGTTCCCCCAGCCTGTATCAGGCCCGACAGATCCTCTGCCGCCCAAACCTTTTCCCCCTCCACCGTCACCGGGGCCCACTGAGCCGAAGGCGCCGAACCAGATTTCGCCGCGTACCTAAGGAAACATTTTGACCGTGAAGATTATCGTCCTGCTTGCCATCCTACTCAGTGCTCCTTCTGTGACAGCGACAACGGCAGCGTCGCCTGAGCCTACGGGCGAGGGTACGCATGTCGTGATCGGGATGCTTGAGGAACTCGATATACCGAAGATGAGTGGAAAGATTAAAACAGATCTAGGACAGACAGTGCCGTTCAGGATGGTGAGGCCGGACTTGTTTAAGGGACTGTCGGTTGGAGAACGCATCGCCGTCCGCCTAAATGATCAGGGACAAGTTATCAGAGTCATGGATACGACCGTTCCGGAACTGCCAAGCCCTGAGAAGTAAGCCCATCAACCTCGACCTATTCTGATTCCGCTATCCGTGGAGAAAACGAGAATATTCTCCTCTTTCGTCCGCACGTGCGGGCGGCTTGTCGGAGAGGTTGACCTTTCTGCGGGTCGCAAAATGCCAGTGAGAAATAGCTGCCGACTCTGTTTGCCCACAAAGCACTACCCTGTGGAGAGGTACCTCTCCACAGGGTGGTTCGCAGACAGACTCTCAACTGATTTACTCTGTCTTGGCTTTGAGTTCTTTCGCCTCGCCTTTGACTCGCGCTCCGGCTGCTTTTGTTTGCCCCTTCGCCCGTTCCATCGTGGCGCTCGCGTCGTTTCCCTTCGCCTCTTCCCCTAAGGCCTTCGCTTCCCCTTTGGCCTTCTCAGTCTTCGCGTTCGCTTTTCCCTTCGTGTCCTCAACCTTGGCTTTTACCTCATCGGCTTGAGCAAACCGCTGCACTCCAACGACCACGAACAGAAACGCCATTGCGACGATCATGAATGTTCTCATGAAAACCTCCCTGTGAAGAGTATTAATAAATTGTGATCCCGGATGATTCTGTCCAACATCATCAGCTGGGAGTCATATTATGGCTCCTGAGACTGATCGCAGCCTGGTCAATATTGATCAGTTTGGCCATTTTACCTTTCTGATCGCCTCATCCGTGCGCGGGCCCTTCGATACCGCGGACTTCTGTACGACAGGGCCGCTGCTGTTCTGCCTGCTGGCGGAGCCGGAGGCCGTCTCGGCCCTTGCGCGCGGGTCCTCCGTAACGTGGTGGTCTGTTATGGCGATTCTCTCCACCGTCTTCCCGACCACCGCTCTCATCGCGTGCGGGTTTGAACATTCCGTCGCCAACATGTACCTTCTCCCGATCGGGGTGGTGTTTACGCGGGGATCTCGGCACCACTCTCAGTCACTGATGCGGTCATCACAGGAGTTCTCACATCATGAATTCTCCTCGCTCGATCGTCGGTATCTTAGTCGGGGGCGGACCGGCTCCCGGCATCAACAGCGTTATTAGTGCGGTCACGATTCGCAGTATTCTCGGCGGTTGCGACGTGGTCGGCATCCTAGACGGATTCAAATGGCTTATAGAAGGCAGCCTGAGCCAGGTCAGGCCTCTGGCGATCGACGAGGTGAATCGCATGCACTTCCGAGGCGGGTCGTCTCTGGGTACCTCGCGGGCGAATCCGACAAAGAAAGCCGAATCTCTCGCTCACGTCCTGTCCTCCTTGACGAGGCTGGGCATCACGCGCCTGGTGACCATCGGGGGAGACGATACGGCCTTCTCGGCGCTCAAACTGGAAGAACAGGCGGCCGGACGCGTTCACATCGTGCATGTGCCGAAGACCATCGACAATGACCTCGATCTCCCCTCTGGCATTCCGACGTTCGGCTTTCAAACGGCCCGGCATGTCGCCGTCGAGATCGTTAAGAATCTCATGGTGGACGCCCACACCATGTCGCGCTGGTACTTCGTCGTGACCATGGGCCGCAAAGCCGGCCACTTGGCGCTCGGAATCGGCAAGGCCGCCGACGCCACGCTCACCGTCATTCCCGAGGAATTTGGGGAGCGGCCCGTGAGACTCCAGCGCCTGGTGGATCTCGTGATCGGGACGATAATCAAGCGGCTTAGCGGAGGGCGCTCCGACGGGGTGGTCGTGTTGGCGGAAGGGCTGATCGAGATTCTTGACCCGCAAGACCTTGGTGGATTGGACCATGTCGAGAGGGATGAACATGGTCACCTGCGATTAGCGGACGTGGATATCGGCGATGTGCTCCGGCGGGAAGTGACGAAGGGCCTGAATGCCTTGGGACTTGCCACGTCGATCGTCGCCAAGAATGTGGGGTATGAATTACGCTGTGCGGACCCGATTCCGTTCGATATGGAATACACCCGCGATCTCGGCTATTGTGCGGCGCAGTTCCTTCTCGATGGAGGCACGGCGGCCATGGTGTCGATCCAAAATGGACGGTGTGCGCCGATTCCTTTCAAGCGGATGGTGGATCCCGTCAGCGGCCGGGCGAAAGTGCGGATGGTGGATATCACGGCGCAGTCGTACCAGATTGCGCGTCAGTATATGATTCGGCTGTCTGAGGAGGACTTCAAGGATTCAGTTGCGCTGGGCCGCTGCGCGGCCCTCGTGGGGCTGTCGCCGGAGGCGTTTCGCAGCCGGTTTCAGCCTGTCGATTCGAGCATGGTGGGAACTCAATCGAAAGGCTGCGCAACATGAATGTGCTCGTGGCGACGGATGGATCGAAGTATGGGCGATGGGGGCTGGACTGGGTGGCCAAGCTGCCGTTCGTCGAGCGACCACATGTGATTGCGCTGCATGTGCTGGATGTCGGCGCGCTCCGCGCTCCGTTTCTGGCGCAGCCGGTGATGGCCGGCAACGAGCGGTACATCCAGGAAGAAATTCAGCGCATGGAAACGCGCTCGGCTAAAACCCTCAAGGAGGCCACACAGCAGTTGGCCTTACTGAAGCTCAAGGGCACGGCCCGCAAAGAACAAGGGGCGGTTGCACCGGTGATTTTGAAACGCGCGCCGAGACGGGATGGGCTCCTGGTGGTGGGCAGTCAGGGCCTCGACGCCCTCGACCGCTTCATGCTCGGCAGCGTGTCGACGAATCTCATCCATCATGCAACCTGTTCTGTGCTTGTCGTCAAGGACGAGGCGGCACCGTTGCGGCGGATTATCTTGGCGACCGATGGATCGGGCGCATCGGCCAAAGCACTGGCGTTTGTGCTGACCAAGTTTCAACCGAATCGTTCGACCGGCAAAGGCAGGCGGGTGCCGATTCATGTGAGCGTGATCCATGTGCTGCCGTTCATCAAGTACTCAGGGTTGAAGAAGGCAGGACGCAGGCTGGTCGAACAGAGCGTGCGGAAGCTGATCAGTGCGGGATTTACGGCCGAGCCTGTGTGCCACCTTGGAAAACCTGCTGAAGAGATCATGAAGGTGGCCTCCAAACAGCATGCTGATCTCATCGTGATGGGGGCCAAAGGGTTGGGCGCCATCGCCCGGTTTCTCCTCGGGAGCATTTCGACGCGGGTGGTGCAGCACGCGAACTGTGCCGTGCTCGTCGTTCGATGACAGAGCAGAGCCACCGGAGAGTTCCGGACGGTTGTTCTTGTAACCGAGGCTGGGAGCAGGGTATTATAGCGTCAAGTGTCTTAGC
>DASQFV010000088.1:0-2317 GCA_035632975.1 Nitrospiraceae bacterium | reverse complement strand
AATCATTCTTATACAGAAAAGCATCCCACGAGCACAACTCACGGGCGGGGCGAGCACGGTCTATCTGGTTAGTGAGAAACCAGCCGCGTCTCGTCGTTGACAGCCCCGCACCCCTCGGCTAAGTTCACCCGCATGAGCGAGTCTTCTTCGCCGGCACCGGGATCGCCATTGCCTCCGCAGCTCTCCTGGTCGGCCATCAGCCGACTCATTCGCCTCCAGAACCAGACCGGGACCTGGCTGCTCATGCTCCCAACTCTGTGGTCCTTGGTCTTGGCCGCGCGCGGCATACCTCCGCTTCACTTGTTCGCCATCTTCGTCACAGGGTCTTTCGTGATGCGCAGCGCGGGGGTCGTGCTGAACGATCTAGCGGATCGATCCTTCGATCGACATGTGACGCGCACGCTGGTACGTCCACTCGCGTCCGGTGAACTCAGCGCTACTCATGCTCTGTTCGTCGTCGGCCTCCTCCTCTCGCTGGCCGGAATCCTCGTGCTGCTCCTTGACCCGGTTACGATCCTCTTGAGTCCGATCGCCATCCTCTTGGCCGGCCTCTACCCATTTGCCAAACGCGTCATCCACATCCCGCAAGCCATTTTGGGTATCGCCTTCGGCTGGGGTACCATCATGGCCTGGACCGCTTCTCGGGGGGCCATTGAAGCGCCGGCCTGGTGCCTGTTCGCTGCGACGGTCTGCTGGGCCATCGGATACGATACGATCTACGCGCTTCAAGATCGGGAGGACGATCGTCAGATCGGCGTGAAATCCTCGGCGTTGTTGTTCGGTTCGTCGACATGGATCGCCGTCGGCACGGTCTTCTGCGCGATGCTGCTGCTGCTGGGACTCGCGGGCTGGCTCGCCCACATCGGCTGGATCTACTACGCAGCGCTCGCTGCCATTGGAGTGTGGTGTCTGAGGCAAGCCCTGCAGCTTAGACAGGCCGTGCCGGCTCCCACTGCCTTCCACATGTTTCAGCAACATGTGTGGGTAGGAGCCGCGGTTCTCATCGGAATGGTTGCGGGATTTCTGCTCTAACAGGATGCTGAAAAAGTCCGCCAGCAGCGTTCTCGCATCGTTCAGATCCTCAACGTACCCCAGAGGGTACGCCTCGGTCCTTCACTCGCTGCGGCCTTGCTGGACAGCCTTTTTGAGCATCCTGGGAGAGTGTTTTCCTATTGTGCCACATGTGCCGACCATCAAGGTTCTAGCGGGACAACACAGTTTTCCCGCAGCCTGCTACGTTCAGCTCGCTGGCTTCGCGACCGGGGCAACCGGCTTCTCGATCGGGACATCCGGCTGGGCTGGCGCACGCAACGTACCAAGGTACATCGTCACGGCCTTGGCATCGGCATCGCTGAGCCCGAGCGCCGGCATCCGGGTTTCCGGCTTCATCGCCTGCGGGTTCTTCAGCCACCGATAGATCCAGGTCCCGTTCAATCTGAACCCTGCGCGGTCGAGCGCCGGCCCGACCTTGCCGCCATCTGCTCCGAGACTATGGCAACCGTTGCAGCCATACTTGTTCTCATAGAGACGTTGGCCGAGCTCTGCCATCTTCGCAACCTGATCCGGTTTGACGGTGAGATCGGGCCGGGGCACGCTCGTTCCTTTTCCTGGTCTCGTCGAAAAATAATTCATCGCGGCCTGCGCAGCGTCGAGGTCTTTTTTCGCCTGCCCCATGGCTGCCATTTCCTTAGCGTAGACTGCATCATCGACATCGACGTTTTTCTTCTCGGCCTCTTCGCTGGCTTGCTTCTCGGCCGCCTCATACGTCTTCGTCGCCTGGTCGAAATTGCCTTGCGCCGTTTGGAGCGCCGCAGCCAGCTCTTTCTTCCGCTCCTCAACTTTAAACTCCATCTTCATGCCATGGAGGCCGCGGACATAACCGACAATGGCCCAAATTTCGTCTTCCGACAGGGTGTACTTGAAGGTCGGCATGGTGGGCACGGCAAAATCATCGTCGCCGATCACGTCCCCGCCCTCACTCGTATCCTTCATGTCGCGTGAAATCGTATTGAAGATGTCTTCGTCTTTCAAGGTGGCCATCTCTGACTTGTTCGTAAGATCTTTGGGCTTCGGATCGGGCATCGAGGACCAATTGAATCCTTCGTTTTGGCGTCCGCTCTCACCATGACAGTGCGAGCAGTAGTGGCCGTAGAGTTCATGCCCCTTCTGTTGCTGCTCGTTAGCACAACCTAAGGTAGCCACGGCCCAGATGCCAACTAGTCCACCCACCACTCCTAATACATATCGACGAGCCGCCTTCATGCTGAATGCCCTTTCTTGAGCTTGCGGATCAGAACGAACTGAAATCCGAGAGCCA
>DASQFV010000087.1:0-1804 GCA_035632975.1 Nitrospiraceae bacterium | reverse complement strand
CCGTTGATAACTCTTTTGTATTGAGGCGCTTTTGTTTCTAACAAACTAGATTGCCACAGGAGCTTTCAAGTATCGCAATCCTTCACACTACTATATTGTTGTAACATCTGAGATTCCTCCTGGCGCTTGCCTAGGCCGTTCCTGGCATTACCCTCGCGCCTTAGCATTCTCGACATCTTGCTTGACTCTCCGACTGCACAAACGAAGGCGAAAACCATTCACGTAAGGAGTCAGGGCGCTTCTCGCGAAATTGAGACAGCCGTCATCAAGATCCGAAAGTGAAAACTCTCTGCGGCGGGGAAGAAGTAAGGTAGACTTGCTGTATGTCCAGTCATTGTCCACGATTAACATGGGCGTTCTTGTGGTGGGGGGCCTTGGCGCTAGTCGGTTCCCTCTCCGGCTGCGTGGAGGCCGTGCCTCAAGACGCGGTCAAAGCGGTTGAAAACATCGATCGGGACTTGATGGAATTACGGGCGGCGGAATTCTCGCCCACCGACTATACCCGGTTCGCAGAACAATGGATGGTCCTAAAAGCTCGTGTTCAGGCCGACGAGGATCTAATCCGCTGGCCGTGGGAACCCAACGACTTGGAATTCGCTCTTCGCCGGCTGCAAGAAGAAGGGTCCCGCACGGTTGTCCGCCTCACGATGGAACGTGAGGCACTCCGCCGATCAGCCGAAGACAAGATCGCCCGGGTTGAGGATCGATTCCGGATGATGTCCCTGCAAGGCAGTGCCATCGATAGTCGGCTCGTGTTGGGACAGAAATCCAATGAAATCGAACTACTGATGAATCAGGCCCATGCGTTCTACGAACAGGCCCGGTACGATCGGTCTCTCACCGCGTCTGACCTGGCTGCGCAAAATCTGGCGACGCAAGCGGCCATGCTGAGCAGCGAATTGGGGCGGTACACCGATCGTGATCGAATCAGCCGGTGGCAGGAGATGGCCAAAGGCACCATCACCTGGTCACGCATTCACCGGGCCCCGGCGATTGTCATCAACAAGGCGGATCGAGTATTGACCCTCTACAGAAACGGGCACCAAGTAGTATCGTACCCCGTCCGGCTCGGGCTCAACGGAATTCGAGAGAAGCAATACCAGGGAGACGGCGCCACCCCAGAAGGCCGATATCGGATCAACAGCAAAGGCGGGCAGAGGCAGACTCAGTTTTACCGGACCTTGGTCCTCGACTATCCCAACGAAGATGATCGAAGACGCTACCAGCTCGGGAGGAAGACGGGACAGATCCCGGCATCGCGAGCCATCGGGGGACAAATCGAAATCCATGGGGTTGAGAACGAACTGATGGCCCAAACATTGGGGCACGTCATGCTCGACAATCCGCGAATGACCATTCTCTATGACCGAGTCGCGAAGGGGACGCCGGTCACCATCGTCGGCGCGCTGCACGAACAGAACTCTGTGGCGCTCACTTTAGCGACGCTCGATGATCGGAGGGAAGAAAGTTGAGCAGCCTTCAGCCCGCATGATTCATGAGCGCTTCTGCGTATCCGTCAATCCACTGCTCTACACGTTCCAAGTCCGCTTTAAGACGCTTGCCAACAACTGATAGCCATGCCTTTCTCATCCGCCGAACCACAACGCCATAGATGAAACCTCATGTTTGTGTTTCTCTCATGCGATATCTACAATGCAACGAAGGCTTGCCATGACGTTTGAGATTGCAAATGCACGACTGTCCGTATCCCATGCGGTCGAACGACTGTGGGCCCGCGACCATCGGCGGACTTTCGCCAGTTCGGCCCAAAAGCGCGGCATCCGCGACGTGGTCCTGCTCGCGA
>DASQFV010000086.1:0-9911 GCA_035632975.1 Nitrospiraceae bacterium | reverse complement strand
CTTGGCTGGCTCCGACATCGCCCCCCTGCAAGCCTTCCGCTATGCCACTCGTGCCTACGGGCTTCTGTTTCATTTGGAAATGGAAGAAAACGGAATCGAATCGTTATGCCGAGAATGTGCGTCGGATCTCACGAAAGCACGTGTGACCTTGCACCGCCTGAAAGCGGCAACCCTCCCCCATCTACCTCAACTCCATCAGATCGCCGATCGGCTCATTGGCCACCTTCTTTCTCCTCAGCGTTGATTGCCGCCTCATTCCTGCTGTACTCTTACCGTTCTTCATCGCAGGATGGTCAAAACAGCCGTCCAGCGAGACCGCAGCGAGTGAAGGGCCGAGGCGTACCCTCTGGGGTACGTTGAGGGTCTGAACGACGCGAGAACGAAGCTGGCGGTTGTTTTCAACATCCTGCTGGAAAGGAGCCTGTTCGCATGTCTGGTTTCCCAATCGAGGTTGCCACACGAATCAAAACACTGTCCCCCTATCTGTTCGCCGCCATCGACAAGATGAAGCAAGCCGCGATGGCCAAAGGCGTTGATATCATCAACCTTGGCATCGGCGACCCCGACCTGCCGACGCCGATGCCGATCGTCGAAAGCCTCGGCAAGGCCGCCAAAGACCCGAAGCATCACCAGTATCCTTCGTATGAGGGCATGCTGTCGTTCCGCAAAGCAGTGGCCGACTGGTACAGACGCCGCTTCAATGTCACGCTCGATCCGGCACACGAAGTCCTCACGTTGATCGGTTCGAAGGAAGGCATTGGGCATATTCCGCTCGCATTCGTCGATCCGGGCGATATCGTGCTCGTCCCGAGCCCCGGCTATCCAGTCTACCCCGTCGGGACCAGCTTCGCCGGGGGCGTCTCGCACCTCATGCCGCTCACGAAGCAGAACGGCTTCTTACCCGATCTGAAGGCAATTCCCAAGGACGTGGCGAAGAAGGCGAAGCTGATGTTCCTGAATTCGCCGAACAACCCGACCTCGGTCATCATGGGCAAGGACTACTTCAAGCGAGTGGTGGACTTTGCCCAAGAGAACCAGGTCATCGTCTGCCACGACGCAGCCTATTCGGAGATTTTCTACGACGGCAAGACCCCCGCGAGCTTCATGGAAACCGATGGCGCGAAGGATGTGGGGATCGAGTTCCACTCGCTGTCGAAGACGTACAACATGACCGGCTGGCGCATCGGGTTTGCCGTCGGGCACAAGCAGGTCTTGGCTGGACTCGGCAAGGTGAAGAGTAACCTCGACTCCGGTTGTTTCCAGGCCATTCAGGAAGCCGGGATCACCGCACTCGGCCTGGATGATTCTGTGACGGATGGCTTGCGCAAGATCTATCAGGAACGGCGCGACACTCTCGTCCCGGGCCTCAAACAGCTCGGGCTTGAGGTCGATACGCCTCCGGCCGCGTTCTACGTCTGGGTCACGGTGCCGAAGGGATACACCTCCGCTTCCTTCACGGCTCACTTGCTGGAGAAAGCCGGAATCGTGACGACTCCGGGCAACGGCTTCGGCGCGCCGGGCGAGGGGTATATCAGGATGACCGTGTGTACGCCGAAAGAAAGATTAGCAGAGGCGGTGGAGCGTATGAAGAAGGCGGGGTTCTAGACTGGAGCCGAGGTGTCGAGGCGAGTTGTTTGCTCGTGGAACGCGCACGATAAAGCTGTGCTCGGTCGAGGCGCGCAATCACCCCTCACCTCCACACCTCGGCTAACTGGGAGGGTAGGAAAAGATGGGGCGCGAGACGGTGTTCATCGGCTTCGGGTCCAACGTCGGGGATCGAGTCGATTTCTGCGACCGTGCGGTGACGTTGCTTAGCCTGCTGCCACACTCACAAGTCGTGGGCGTGTCGCTGCTCTATGAAACCGCGCCCGTGAACGATCATGCCCAACCGGGCGATGGCTGGTTCTTGAACGGCGTCGTGCAGCTTGAGACGGATGTCACGCCGAAAAGTCTTTTGGCCATCCTGCGGGAAATCGAACGCTCGCTCGGCCGGAATGAGGAGAACCGATCAGGCCCCAGGACCATCGATCTGGACATCTTGCTCTACGGCCAACGGATCATCAACGAACCAGATCTCGTAGTGCCGCATCCTCGAATGTACCAACGCCGGTTCGTCCTCATGCCGTTGAGCGAACTCGATCCGCTGTTCCTGCACCCATCACTCAAGCGCACGATCAGCCAGTTGCTCGCCGAGGCCGGGAAGCAACCTGAGGTCCGCCTCCTGTTTCCCCAGCCCTCGACCCGCTATGGCTCACGCCCTGCTTGCAGCCCTCCCCCAGGCTCATGAAGATTATCCGCACCCCACGATCCATGGCAGCATGGAACGAACGATTACGCCGGGAAGGTGTGACCATCGGATTCGTTCCCACGATGGGTGCCCTGCATGACGGCCATCGCTCCCTCATTCGAGCCGCACGATTACGATGTGATGCGCTCGTCGTGAGTATCTTCGTGAACCCGACACAGTTCATCCCGACCGAAGACTTATCCACGTATCCCCGCCCGATTGCCCGCGATCGTGCACTGTGCCGCGAGGAAGGGGTGGATGTCTGTTTTGAGCCCACGGTCAGGGGCATGTATCCCGAGGGCTTCCAAACGACTGTGACGATCCCGGCGCTCGCGCGCCGATGGGAAGGCGAGGCCCGACCTCATCACTTCGCCGGCGTTGCCACGGTGGTGACGAAACTCTTCGGGATGGTGCAACCCCATCTCGCCTTGTTCGGCCAGAAAGATTTCCAACAGGCAGTACTGGTTCGGCAACTTGTGAACGATCTCAATCTCGGCGTGGCGATTCAAGTGCGCCCGACAATCAGAGAGCGGAATGGGCTGGCCATGAGTTCGCGCAACGTGTATCTCAGCCCCGACGAACGTCTGATTGCTCCCTTGCTCTCTCAGGCGCTCAGAGTCGGTAGACAGATGATCGTGAGTGGAATGAATGACGGGGCTGCGATCGAGCGGATCATGCGGCAGACCATCGAACCGGCACCCACCATTCATGTCGAGTACCTGGCCGTCTGCGACCCGGACAGTCTGGAGCCTCTGCCCGCCGTCGAGGCTCGTGCGGTCCTCTTGGGTGCAGTCCGGATCGGGTCGATCCGCTTGATCGATAATTTGCTGGTGAAAATGCCGGGTGGAAAGAGTCGCGCTACGCGTTGAGCCTGGGACCAAGACCTTGGCTGACTAAGAGCCCGAGGACGATCTGACCCAGACGGCGGTGATGTTCCGGTGAGACCTCCAGAAAGCGGACACCCATCGATGACGGCCGAACGGAACAGACCATCGCCGTCTCAATACGGATCGTTTCCTCCTCCACTGTTGGCTTCAAGACCAATTCGATAAAGGCCCCCTTCAAGAACCCCGTCGTCTGCAGGGCGCAGCCATCCATCGAAATATCAGTAATCTGGTTGGTCAGCGGCAGCTGCTTGTGGTCGAAGACCTGGGCCTCGATGGAGGCCCTAAGGCGTGTGTACTGACGCCGATCAAACGCCTGCGTATTGTGGCGCGCACCGGAATAGAACGCACGAAAGCGATTCGTGCACAGCTGGCATCGAAACGGAAACAGATTGATGCGGCTCAACAGGCGCTCGACCCAACCCTCCTGGCAGGTCACGCGAACGAACGGGGTCCCGCAAATTGGACAGTGCAATCCACTCATGAACCCGAACGGACCTCGCGCTGGACCGGTCCCTGCTCCGCCACAATCGGATCGATGAGCGCCGGCGAGTAAGTGGCCGGCTTCACCCATTTCCCATCTTCGCGCTTATAGCCACCGACCTTGCTCATGTTGGACCGATGGACCTCTCGAAATACCGGATCCATGTCAATGCCATAGGACACCGCCGTGCCGTAGACAACGTAGAGGAGGTCGGCCATCTCCTTGGCAATGGATGAAAGATCTTCTGACGCGAGGGCCTCTTTCAACTCATCGAATTCTTCTTGAATGAGTTTTACGCGTAGGTCGCGCGTCCGCCCGTCGATGACTGTCGGGACTGGGTTCACGACGATACCGAACGTCCGGTGGAAGGCTTCGACCATCACCTGCTCGTCGGCCATCAGGGCTCCTTACTCGCTGTCATAGGGTAACGCCTTGCGCGAGACCAGTTCCACCGGGCCCAACATGGGAATCTCTTTCTCCGACGAAACGCCGAGCTCCTTGAATCGACGGGCCGCCGGCAAGATTCTGGTTTCGAGCGACCCGATCGCTTTGTTGTATGCCAGGACGCTCTTCCCGAGCGCCTGCCCGACGTCGTTCAAATGCTCTGTCAGCACGGCCATCCGTTCGTAGAGATCTTTCCCTAACCGGCCTGCTTCCTCGGCATGCTCGGTCAATCGCTCCTGCCGCCACCCGTAGGCGACCGCCCGTAAGAGCGCCATGAGCGTCGTGGGGGTGGCAAGGACCACACTTCGAAGGAATCCGTCCTCAATGAGTCGTGGATCATGCTCCAGCGCGGCTCCAAGAAACTGTTCGCCCGGCAAAAACAGCACGACAAACTCCGGAGCCTGCGCGAATTGATTCCAATAGGCTTTCAGGCTCAACTCATCCATGCGCGACCGGACTTGGGCGGCATGACGGCGCATCCCTTCGAGCCGTTGTTCCTCGGTCGCCGCTTCATGTGCGTCCAGATAGCCTGCCAGAACGGTCTTGGCATCCACGATGATCTGCCGCCCACCCGGCAACTGGACCACCATGTCGGGACGGAGCCGGCCGTCGTCGACCGTGATGGACTCCTGCTCGAAAAAATCGCAATGCGTCACCATACCGGCCAACTCGGCCACGCGCTTGAGCGTGATCTCACCCCATTGGCCGCGGATGGCCGGCGCGCGCAACGCCTTCACGAGGTTGCCGGTCTCCGACTGCAGCCGCTGCTGCGACTCGGCCATGAGCTTGAGATGCTGATCGAGGCCTCCATAGGCCGCTTGCCGCGATTGCTCCATCTGCCGGAGTTGGTCGTCGTAACGATGCAGCGAGTCTTGGAGGGGCTTGACCAGACTATCGATCGCCTGTTGCCGCTGGGCGAGATCGCCCTTGGCCTCGGCTTGCAGCGTTTGGAATGAGCTGCGTGCGAGGGTAAGAAAGGCTTCGTTGTTCTGTTTGAGGGCTTCGCCGGAGAGAGCTTGGAAGGTCTCGGCCAATTCCTGTCTGGCCTGGCCCAGCAGAGTCTTTTGTTCATTGAGATGGAGCGCGGTCTCAGCAGCCCTGGTCTCCGCCACCGCACGGGCCCGAGAGGCCTCCGAGAGATCCTGGCTGATCCGATCGAGGTCGATGCGATCTTGTAGTACCTGTCGGCGCAATTCGTCTGTCAGCGATTCTGCCCGCTGCGCCCGTTCACTGGTAGTCAGCAGTTGTGCCTGCAAGTTCCCGCGTACGCGGGACGCAATCCAGAACCCGACGATCAGCGCGCCGAGGAGACCTCCGACAAGAACCCCCGCACCAAAGATCGTGCCATCAATCATGGGTGACCGTCCACGTCATGCCGCCGCCCCGTATTCGACCAGGTTGTTGGGTGTCGCGATGAGGAAAGAATGATTTTGAAGAATACGTAAACCCCCTTGAAAGGTCAAGACCACACAACGACTAGGGT
Organism: Nitrospiraceae bacterium; assembly: GCA_035632975.1. Lineage (GTDB taxonomy): Bacteria > Nitrospirota > Nitrospiria > Nitrospirales > Nitrospiraceae > Palsa-1315. The sequence continues at coordinate 4,329 of DASQFV010000086.1, read as the reverse complement.
CGTTCGCCTCTGCAAGAATGCATCATGATTGGTGACATCACAGACTAGTCTCCAGCCTGCTCTTGGACAATGATCTCTCCTCGCTCCGCATCCAAGCTGATTCGATCACTACCTAGAGGGCGAAAAGGAGGTGAAGGTCGTTCACGTTCGTGCCGGTGGGACCGGTGATGATGAGCTGATGGAGCCTCTTCAATGCGTGGTAGGTGTTGTGGCGCTTCAACGCTCCCTTGAGATCCACCGAGATGCGCCGCGCGCGTGCCACGGTATTACCATCGATAACGGCTCCAGCCGCCTCAGTCGGACCGTCAGTGCCATCGGTGCCGATCGCCACCACCCACACCTTGGCCAGACCGGCGATTTCCAGAGCGGCGGCTGCGGCGAATTCTTGCGCCCGTCCGCCTGTTCCCTTTCCGGTGACGGTCACGGTGGTTTCCCCACCGGCCACCACACAACAGGGCCTCCGCAGCGGTTTGCCTTCGCGCACAATATTCTTCGCCAGGGCGCCAAACCGCTGCCCCTCGTCCCGGGCCTCTCCGGTTAAGGCCGGCGTATGGACGAAGGTTCGAAGACCAGCCTCTCTGGCTGCGCGGGTCACAGCCATGACGGCCGCTGCGTTGTTCCCGACGATGTGATGATGGACGCGACGAAACAGAGAGGAGCCGGGCTTCGGAGTCTCACTTACGAGTCCCTGACATCCACGGTAGAGATGCCGACGCACTCGCTGAGGGACTGCCTGCCAAATGCGATCGCGTTTCAGAATCGCGACAGCGTCTTGATAGGTCGTGGGGTCTGGGACTGTCGGCCCCGAGGCAATGGCGCTGAGATCGTCACCCAACACATCGGACAGAATTACGGTCACAACGGTGGCCTCGGTCAACTCGGCGAGACGTCCGCCTTTGATGCGCGAGAGATGCTTCCGAACGGTATTGATTTCTCGGATACTCGCTCCGCATCGCAAGAGTTCCTGTGTGGTCCTCTGCTTGTCGGCTAGCGTAACCCCTGCGACAGGAGCAGGCAGTAGACTGGAAGCACCGCCCGACAGGAGGACGATCAAGAGGTCCCGCCGACCAAGTCCTCCCGCCATGGCACAGAGCCTGATGGCCGCCCGCTGGCCAGGGCGATCGGGAACTGGGTGACCGGCTTCCGCCACGACAATCCGCCTCGTCGGCATGACATGGCCGTGTTTTACCACGACGAATCCGCCGTGTAGTCGAGGTCCCAGTCGCTGCTCTAGTGCCCGGGCCATCGAGGCCGTCGCCTTCCCAGCCCCGACCACAACCACACGCTCATACCGACGCAGGTCATACCGGCGCCGGCCAATGATCAGCTCCTCGCCGTTTCTTGAGATGGCGCGACCGACTGCCGTACGGGCGTCGACCGCGGCCAGTCCTCGAACGATTAATTTCTTCAGAAGTGGCTGGATAGGAGAGGGAGGGATCTGCATCACGCTACCGAGGGACTAGGGGGTGTTGTCCTGATTGAAACAACGAGTCGGACAATTCTGCCGTGGGACTCTCATCTGATAGGTCCCGCGTGGGAGCACGTCCTTCTTGAATTCAGGATTCAGCATCTTGAGTTCCAAGAAGTAGGTGCCAAATTCTTCGGCAATCGAGGTGAGGGCTCGGTGGGAATCTTTCACGTTGACGGTGACCGTTTCAGTTTCCATCGGCAAATACAGGTCTTTCTTGCTCAGCCCCAAGTACTTCTCCGGCTGCGAGTAGATTTCCTTGGCAGCGATGATTCTCGGGACATAGCGCATCGTTTCCCGTGGCCCGTGCATTTTCCAATAATCAGTGATCTTCTGCTCCTTGATCAGTTTGCGAATGCGCTCTTCGCCCGCATTGTACGACGCCATCGCCAAGAACCAATCGTTCTCTTTGAAGTCTTTCAGATAGCGCAAATACTTGACCGCCGCTTCCGTGGACATTTCTAAATTACGGCGATCGTCCCGGACCGCGTCGCTCTTGAGACGATAGCGTCTCCCGGTGGAAGGGATGAACTGCCACGGCCCCGACGCCTTCGCCTTTGAATAGGCGGCGGCCACGCATTTGCTCTCCACCAGCAGCATATACTTGAGGTCGTCCGGCAACCCCGCATCGGCTAGCTGCTTTTCGGCGGGAGGGAAACAGCGTCCGGTTCGTTTGGCGAGGATGATACTTTCGCCCTGATCTTCTAAAAACTGATAGAACTCATACTCGATGCGTTCACGTACCTGCCAGTTATCGAGCGGGACTGTTTGGCCGGCAAAGGTCAGCTTGTCTGGCAGCTTGAACGAACTGAGGAAGTAGCGCTCTCCTTCTCGCTTGATTTCCGGAAGAATGACGAGGCGATCTTCTGGCTCGTTGGGGTTCTCAAGAGGATCGAGCAGGATCACCTCTCGCTCTGGTTCTCCATTGGCTGCGGATCGAGGCGTGCTCTCCTTCGCCTCGGAATGTTCAGACTGCGGCTGTGCTCCTGTCGGAATTGGAAGCGTGACCATCATACACAACCCACTGAGCACCAGTGTTCGTCGAAGCCACGTTGTCATGCCAATCCTGCCTCCTACATCCGGTGAACGATCCGAAGTCGAGTACGTATGCTAACAGGCTGACAAGGGACCGGCAAGCAATGATCGACTTTCAGATTTCGTGCTAGACTGCGCCAACTCTATGCGTGCACTGACCCTCCTCAACGATCGCATCACCCACTGTACCGCCTGTTCACGGCTCGTCACCTATCGGGAGACGATCGCCGTAGAGAAACGGAAGCAGTATGAGGACTGGATCTATTGGGGACGTCCGGTCCCCGGATTCGGGGACTCGCATGCGCGTCTCTATGTACTCGGCCTCGCGCCGGCCGCGCACGGCGGGAACCGAACCGGACGGGTATTTACAGGCGATCGCAGCGGGGACTGGTTGTATGACGCCTTACATCGATTTGGCTTCGCCAACCAACCCAACTCTCACCACCGGGATGACGGGCTGAAGCTATCGGATTGTTACATTGGCGCCACTGTCCGTTGCGCGCCGCCCGACAATAAACCGGCCCCTGAAGAATTCAAGGCCTGCCGCCCCTATCTGCGGGAAGAGCTCCGGTTATTACGGAAGATCCGAGTGGTAGTGGCGCTGGGTAAGATTGCCTTCGATCACTACTTGAAAGCCTGCCGTGATGAGGGGTTGCAACTTCCCTCACCGCTCCCGAAATTTTCCCATGGAATTGTGCAGATCCTTCCGTGGGGCACTACACTGATCGGCTCATACCATCCAAGCCAACAAAACACCTTCACCGGGCTATTGACCAGGCCGATGTTTCACCATATCTTTGCCACTGCTCGACAACGACTTGGTGAGCCGGCAGGCACGCGAGCCGGCTAATAGGCATTACTTCTTGGATTGAGCCTCCCAGTCCGCCAGGAACTTCTTGAGTCCGCTATCCGTCAGCGGATGTTTCACCATCTGCTGAAAAATCGAGAAGGGCATCGTACAGATATGCCCACCAGCTAGCGCAGCTTCGACTACGTGCTGAGGATGGCGCACGCTGGCCACCAGCACCTGGGTTTTAAAGTCGTAATTGCGGTAGATGGTCAGGATCTGGCGGATCAGTTCCATCCCGTTTGAACTGATGTCGTCAAGCCGACCGATGAAGGGTGAGACACACCACGCACCGGCTTTGGCTGCGAGGAGCGCCTGGGTTGGAGAAAAGCATAATGTGACGTTCACCTTGATCCCTTCGGCGGCCATTCTCTTGGTGGCCTTCAATCCCTCCGGAATCAAAGGCACCTTCACGACGATGTTCTTATGGATCTTCGCAAGTCCCTTCCCTTCCTTCACCATGGCATCGGCTTCGAGGCTGACGACTTCTGCACTGATCGGCCCATCCACGATGTTGCAAATTTCCACGAGCACTTCCTTAAAGCTGCGCCCTTCCTTGGCGACGAGCGACGGATTCGTGGTCACTCCGTCAAGAAGTCCGAGGCTGGCCGCCTCCAGGATTTCCTTGACGTTGGCGGTATCAAGAAAGAATTTCATGGGCTTCTCCTTTCATGTCGGGATGAGAAATCCTTGTGATCAATTCGTTATCGGTTATTCTATGAAGAACTCAACCTGGTTGCAATCTTCCGCTGGCATACGCCGGTTTGACAGGCCCCACACCGCCGGTTAGAATCCGGTCATTAGCCATAGGCTCGTGCACGATGCAACGATCGGCTTGGGTTCTCCTTTTCGGTCTGGCCCTGACCGGCTGCGGCGGTAGTAATCCCTATCTTGAACAGTCGCTCAAACCGGCTGAGCTTCAAGGCAAGGACAAGGCCTGGTTTGAGAAGAACTGGGGAGCGCCGAGCGGCAAGGCCCC
>DASQFV010000085.1:0-5227 GCA_035632975.1 Nitrospiraceae bacterium | reverse complement strand
AAACCCGTCGAGTCCCTGGTCCGTCGGCGAAATGAGGCTCCGATTCGCAGAGCGCATGGCCCGCGGATTGCTGTTCCACGCACCGCCACGGATCACTTTGGTTCCACCCATTGACGGTCCTGTTGGGTTCTGCGACGGGCTGGTCTTGTAATAGTTATAGTCATACCAGTCGCTAACCCATTCCCAGACATTCCCGGCCATATCATAGATGCCATAGGGGCTTTTACCGCCTTCGAACGACCCAATCGGCGCCAATACCCCGTGATTGCTCCAGTCCGATTTCCCAAAGTTCGCGTGGAGCGGCGTCGGAGCCTCGTTGCCCCACGGATAGAGGCGACCATCCGTCCCCCGTGCCGCCTTCTCCCACTCCGCTTCTGTCGGTAGGCGCTTGCCGGCCCATTTGCAAAACGCGAACGCATCCGCCCAATCCACATTGGCAACCGGGCGCTTCTGGTGCTCGGATCGATTCATCGTCTTCCAGTCCGAAGGCGGATCGATCCCTTTCGCCTGCAGAAAGGCCGCATACTGCCCTACCGTCACTTCATACACATCCATGGAAAAGGCATCCACATGGACCTTGTGCGCCGGTTGTTCGTCTGAATCTCCCGTCGGACTCCCCATCATGAACTCCCCCGCCGGCACCACCGCCATCGCCCCCTCTACCGGTTGGGCCAACGCAGGCTTTTCCTGAGTCTGTTTCTGACCAGTGACAAGTTCCTTGGAGCCCTTATCAACGGATGGCGCACCCATCGCCGAGTGCGCAGCGAGCCCGAACAACGCGACCAGTACAAGCATCATTCTCATGAACCGCCTCCTCATTCTGCTGAACGAACCATGACAGACTATCCACACGTTGCTTAATGGGCGGAAACTATAAAGCTTCCCACCTCAGGAAGGCAATCGCGCAGAAGCCGCGAGGAGTGATTTCTCCCAGCCTGGAGTTCCAAAGGGTATGAGTCCCCGTCATGGGGATTCTACGAGGCGCAGGCTTCAGAGCCGAAGTTGCGAGGGAGGCAGACTTGAAACAGCATGTTGCCTGACCGGGCGGAGAGCCCCCGCGGTCAGGCTTGTCGCAGCGGCATATCGGTAGTTGCAGTAGAGTCTTCGCGAATAATGCGGGCTAGTTTTGAAATGCCACGCGGGTTCAGCGAGTGATCAAAATGGATTCCAAATTGTTCTCCAGGTCGTTCACCACCACCCACTCGGTGGCACCGGCCTTGCGCACACTTGCCTCCCACCGGGCTAGGCGGTCGAGATATCGACGGGGATCAGCGTTGTCCGTGCCTAGCTTCGTGACGTTCAACGCAACGACACGGATACCATCAAGCTTGATCGGGAAATTGCGTATCGTTCCTTTGCCCAATTCTTCCTGCATATCCGAGAACACCACGATGGTCTTGATGCCGGCCTTGGTCTCGTTCAAGTATTCCACGCCCTGGATCAGGCCGCCAGTGATATCGGTATAGGCACTGCCCTTGACTCCCTTGGCAAACGCCGCAATGTCGGTTTTGAATGCGCGTTTTTGCGAGGTAGCCTTCGAAGGTCGCTTGTCAAACGTGACCTTGGCGATGATATCTTTTTCAGTGAAGCTACGCGTCTCCACCTTGGCCACCGCAAGCGAATCTCCCGGGTTCAGTGTCGCCAGCAGGTAATTGATAATCTTGGATGCTTTATTCATCTCTTGATCATAGGTGCCGGAAGTATCCACCAGCATATACACGCCATGGCTGTGTATGCGGCTGTCACCACAAGCGCTGACGAGTACCATCCCGAACGACAGGATCAAGAGGGTCAGATATTTACTCATGCCGCTCTCCTGAGTTTGGAAAGTTCCTTATCTTCTGTCTTACCCGTATCTCCCGTCGAACCTGCACGCATCCCTATCACCCAGCGTTCTATCATCAGCGGAATGACAATCAGTACGTCATAGCCCAGTTCGAGCACTTTGGGGAGCCGTTTGAACAGCATACCGGCAAACCTAAGCACAAAACCGAGGCCGCGCATAGCCTGCACCAGAAACACGCCGATGACGGTGCGCAGCGAATGCATCACATTTTCCAGCGGGATCGCCACGAACGCCAATGCGAACGGAAGCACGAAGCCCATGATCATTTGTCCGATCATCGGTATGCTTGTTAACAAACCATTCGACACTGGTGGAGCGGGAGAGGCAAGGTCGCGCATCAGCGACGCCTTGTCGACGACCAGCATATCGCGCATCAGCGCGAGGGAGGACTCGATCGCGGCCAGGATGATCAAAAAAATCAGCGACGCTAACATCAACCGGTGACGCATACGATCATCCATACTGGCGATCCTGGGAAACAATTGCGTGATGCGCAACGATTCGAGCAGGAACAGGCCCATCGACGCTTCCATCAGAATGATCACCAACGCCGCGACATCAGACGTCTTCAGGCTGTTGGTGATGTAATCGCTGGCGCCAACCATCTCCGACATGGGCAGCGCGATCAGCTTGTAGTTAATAAACGCACCGCCCATGGCAATCACCAAGACCAGCGCGGAGATCGCCAACTGAACGAAACCGGATACAGTCAGAGCATGTTCGGTCTTGTTGTCCTTGGCCCTGATGGCCTCCAATTTTTCCATATGGCCATCGATCTGCTTCGCGTTGGTCTGGAGCGTGAGCATCTTCCTTTCCATTTCACCTGTCAGTTTTTCCACAGAGCGCCAGGATGGCTGCATCGCTTTCAAAATCTTGTGCCGCTCTTCATAGGAGCGGCGGAACTCCGCGACAGTCTGGTCATGTATCTTCTGGATGGATTTGTTGATGTCCTCCAGAAGCTTGCGCGGAATATCGCCTCCCGATTTTATCTGTGCGACAGATTTAAGCGCGCCTACCCATTCTGGAGGGGGCGGCGGGACCTCTCCACATTTGTGGTAATCATCTTCGATGCGGGTCGCTTCTTCCATCATTTTTCGCTGCAAGGCAGGAAACTCCTGCATATCCTTACGAATCATATTGCTCACTCGCTCGAATTCCCGGTCGATCACGGTAGCTTCACTTTCCTGTCCATGCGCCAACAGCACCGACTGATTACGCACCCGCAAGTTATCCGCACAGAGGAACAGCCAGCGTGCAATGAATCGCATAGACTGGGACAGCAGCTCACATACCGAGTGGATGACTCCATGCATTGGCTTGCGCGCTGCATACAGAAACAGCATCGCCAATACGGCCAATGCCAAAACGGACAAGGCCACGTTATTGGGCCAAAACAACCATGAATTCCAGGTCGTCATTACCGGTTCCTCCCTTTGCTCATACCGCTGCCTATCTAATACCGTGACGATACATCAAGCTGACGTCAGGGCTTGCAATCACACCTATGCCGGGCTAGGAGCCTGTCGGATAGTGGCCTTTCGCTACAGCGCAGGATCTGCGCCCATTTGCGCCGCACTCGGTCTAAAAAGCTCCTCACTGTATGCCCACGAATACACCTGGTGTTTCTCCTGATCTGCAGCCTCGCATCCGGCCGCACCTCCTTCGCCTTGTCGCCCAGGCAATGAGGGACAGGCTCCTAGCCGGCTCTTTCTGCCCATACTTGAAAGGGTACGCGCGAATGGTTGCGAATCACGGCATTCCTGGTCCTAGAGAGCATTATTCATGCCGTTTCGTCGCGAAATCGCTTGGAAGTCAGGCGCGGGGCAAGGGGCACGAGGCGAGAGGCAAGACATTCCTTCTGGTCGCTCCTAGCCTCTGGCCCCGCGCCTCTCGCCGGAACATCGGGGATTGCAGCAGAAGCGCTCATGAATAATGCGGGCTAGGCTGAAAGGATCCGCCCCTTGGCGACATAACAGGGATAGGTCATATCACCGTGGCCGGCCCGGCCTGGTGCAACACTCTACGATGGAGGCCTCTATGCGCGCACTGTCGATTCGCTCCGGTCACGCCCTCGTGAGGCGGTTGATCCTCATATCATTCCTGCTGCTTCCCTGGCCTGTTCTGGCAGAGGAAGGGGCGGCGCTCCCCCTCTCCAAGATCGTCCTCTATTCTAGCGGCGTGGGGTATTTTCAACATGACGGCACGGTGAACGACCGAACGCAACTCGACCTCCGCCTGCATGCGAACCAGATCAACGACATGCTGAAAAGCCTGGTCGTGCAAGATTTCGGAGGTGGCAGAGTCTCGACCGTCACATATGGTTCTCGCGATCCTGTGACGAAAACGCTCGGCAGCTTCGGGATCAATTTGAACGGCAATCCCACCCTGGGACAGATTCTGACTCAGGTTCGTGGGGAACCGGTTGAAGTCACAGCGCCCAATCCCATCGTCGGCACGTTGCTGGGCGTGGAGAAGAAAACGGAGTCCATCGGCGAGGGCTCGCAGCACCGCGTCATCGAGCAGGAATATATCACGCTCCTGACAGAAGACGGGTTCCACTCGCTCTCGCTGGCGAACGTGCAACGCATCAAACTCACCAATCCTGCCTTGAACACTGAACTGCAGCAGGCGCTGGCCGCACTCGCGGCAAATCACGATGCCCAGAAGAAAACGGTCTCGATTACCTTCGACGGCACCGGCAGCCGCCAGGCCCGTGTCGCCTACCTGACGGAGACCCCGGTCTGGAAGACCACCTATCGACTCGTCTTGGACGAGGACAAGGCGCCCTATCTGCAAGGCTGGGCCATTGTAGAGAATCAGACGCAACAGGACTGGCGCAACGTGAAACTCTCGCTTGTCTCGGGACGGCCCATTTCCTTCACGATGGATCTGTATCAACCGCTCTACAACCCACGTCCACTCGTACAACCTGAACTCTACGCCAACCTCAAACCCCAGACGTACGGGGATGCCATGGATGAACTCAAAGCGGTGGCCTCCCCTCCAGCCCGTAGCGACATGAAAAAAGAACATTTGCTCGGCAAGCTGGCCCAAGGTTTTGCCGGTGGTCGGGCCAATGCCCCGGCAGCATCCGCCGTCGCCGCCGAAATGGAGATGGGCAGCTTGGAAGAAGGCGTGGCCCCCATGGCGATGGCCGAAGACAAGGGCGAGCTTTTCGAATATCGCATCGACCAGCCCGTCACCCTCGCCAAACACACGAGCGCGCTGCTGCCCATCATTGGCCAAACGCTCCAGGGGCAGAAAGTGTCGCTTTACAATCAGAGCGTCAATGCCAAACATCCACTGAACGGATATCGGCTCAAGAACACATCATCGCTGCACCTCATGCAAGGACCGATCACACTGTTCGACAGCGGGACC
>DASQFV010000084.1:0-4878 GCA_035632975.1 Nitrospiraceae bacterium | reverse complement strand
TCGCACCGTGCGCCCCAGAGGGTACGCCTCCGTGGTTTTCGTCGGCTCGGCCTTGCTGGACAACGTTTTGAGCAGCCTGTCGGAAGCAGGCGAATAGGTTGGTGAGTTCCACATATGAATACGATCTCGCTCCTCACCGGCCTTCGATTCGTTGATAGCTTCTTTCCTTCGGGAGGCTATGCCTTCTCTTCAGGGCTGGAGGCGGCGGTGCAGGGTGGTGCGGTTCGGAATGCGGAAGAGCTGTCGCGTTACGTGGTTGAGTTGCTCACGACTGGCACAGGTGAGCGCGAAGCGGTTGCAGCAGGATTGGCGCATGATGCGTGTCTTTCCGGTATCTTGAAAATTGCCTTCAACGCGGATCGAGAACTGGAGGCGATGAAGCTGGGGCGTGAATCACGGACAGCAAGCCGGCAGATTGGACGCCAGGTGATTCGGCTGGCCGCGAATCAACATGCTAGACATCTATTGATCGAAAAATATCTGGCTGCTGTTGAAGCGGAGCAGACACCGGGGCATGTGGCCGTCGGCCTGGGGCTTACGCTTGCAGCCGCCGGTTGGTCTAAGGAGGACACCATTGCCGCGTTTCTCTACCAAACAGCGACAGGTTTTGTGGCGGCGGCGATGAAGTTGATGCCGATCGGTCAGCGTGAGGGACAGCGGTTATTGGAGAGCTGGCTCGAAGTGATCGAACGGGTCAGTCACAAAGCGGCGCATCAGCGAGTGCTTCAGTCCTGGGCACCGGTACAGGATATCTACGCAATGCGACACAGCCGGCTGGAGTCGAGACTCTTTCGCTCTTAGCTCATTTCTTATTATGCATCGAGTTTTATTTTGCATCGAGCCGATGAACATTTCTCAGGCAACGGGCGTGTGACGGCGGCGCGGGCGCGTCATATTCCTGTGATTGGTGTCGGTGGGCCGGTGGGGTCTGGAAAGACCGCGCTTGTCGAAGCGCTCTGTCGCCGTCTGCGTGACCAGGTGAGTCTGGCGGTGGTCACCAATGACATCTTTACCAAGGAGGATGCCGAGTTTCTCACGCGCCGGGGAGCGCTGCCTCAAGACCGCATTCTGGGCGTCGAAACCGGAGGCTGTCCGCATACGGCGATTCGTGAAGATGCCTCGCACAATCAGGAGGCCTTGGACGATTTGCTCAAGCGCCATCCCGATGTCGAGCTGATGTTTGTCGAAAGCGGCGGCGACAATCTGGCTGCGACATTCAGCCCTGAACTCGCGGATAAAGTCATTTATGTGATCGATGTGGCAGCCGGTGATAAGATCCCACGAAAAGGTGGCCCTGGAATCACCCGGTCCGATCTCTTGGTGATCAACAAGGTCGATCTCGCGCCGCATGTCGGAGCCGATTTGTCCGTGATGGATCGGGACAGCAAGCGAATGCGACGCGACCTGCCCTATCTCTTCACGAATCTCAAGACAGGACAGGGGTTCGACCAGGTGTGCACTTGGGTTGAGCGGCTCTTGCCGCAGCACGTGCATCGGCCTTAGCAGGATGCTGAAAAAGTCCGCCAGCGTCGTTCTCGCCTTGAACGCATCCTCAACGTACCCCAGAGGGTACGCCTCCGGTGCGTTCGGCGGCTGCGGCCTTGCTGACGGCCTTTTTGAGCATCCTGCGATATAGTTGTTCCGCAGTCTGCGAAAAGAAAGGTCTTTTGTGAAGCTTCATGCGTACGGTTCTTCCGTGCTCGACACAGTTGGCCGGCGTGGGGCGCTGTCCTATGAGTTCGAGCGAGCGGGCCCCCGCACGATACTCACGCGCTCGTCTTGCACGAGTCCCTGGCATCACTTTCCTCCTTCGTATCTCGACGACAGCGGGTGTGCCTACACCTGGCTCGTGAATCCATCCGGTGGCTTGGTCGGCGGCGATCATGTGTCGGTTGAGGCGCAGTTCCATGCCGGGACGCATGTGCTGATGACGAGTCCGTCCGCCAATCGTGTCTATCGAAGTCTGTCTGAGCCGGCTGTGCAGGAGGTTCGTCTTTCGGTTGGTCCTGAAGCTCGGCTGGAATGGTTGCCCGAGGTGACGATCCCTTTTGCCGGGTCTCGCGTTCGCCAATCGATCCATGTGGATCTTGCACATGGCGCGACAGTGGTACTGTGGGACGCCATAGCCTCCGGTCGGGTTGCCCGGCAGGAGCGCTGGGCATTCACATCGATCGAAAACGAGATCTGCATCAGAACGCCTCTAGGTTGCTCGGTCGTCGAACGGTATCGCCTGGTCCCTGGCCGACTGCCTGAATCGGTTGGCCTCGTCGGGAGCTGGGACTATGTGGCATCGCTCTTTGTCATCGGCGATGCGGTCAATGCCGATGTCTGGAAACGTCTCGACGTAGTACTAGATGCTATTCTGGAAGAGCGTCCTGGCCTGGTGCTGGGAGCCGTTTCAACTCCGGCAGCTCCAGGTCTGGCGGTCAAATTTGTCGCACGGTCGGCTCCAGACCTTACTGAAACGCTGGACGCGATCTGGGAGGCAGTTCGGAAAGAGCTGTGGAATCTTCCGGTCCCGAACTTGCGAAGGTATTGAGAAGGCTGAAGGTTGGAAGGCTGAAGGACGAAGGTGGGAGTTTCCGGTTCGGCATTCCAAAACTTCAGGCTTCAGCCTTCGGACTTTCAACCTTCAGCCTTGAACCCTTCAGCCACCCTTCAGCCTTCCGCCTATTATGCTATAAAAGCCCTATGCGTACCTTTCGTATCGCCATGGTGCAGATGAATCCGACGGTCGGGGATCTGGATGGAAACGTGCGCCGGATCACGACCTGGCTGCGCGAGGCAAAGAAGGCGAAGGCAGACTTGGTCGCATTCCCGGAGCTGGCGATCACCGGCTATCCGCCTGAAGACCTCTTATTAAAGCCACGTTTTATCGCGGACAACCGCCGCGCGCTTCACGAAGTAGTCCGTCACTGTCGGGGCCTTGCCGCGGTTGTGGGCTACGTCAGCCAGAGCGATGGGAGAGATCCGAAACCGGCCCGCTCGTTGGTGGTGCCGGCAGGCGCGCACGAACTCTACAATGCGGCGGCGGTCATCGCAGATCAGAAGCTCATCACGACCTATTGCAAGTGGTACTTGCCGAACTACGGGGTGTTTGACGAGAGCCGTTATTTTCATCCAGGCCGACGGCTGCCGCTCATCCGTCTGCGCGGTACGGTGGTCGGGGTCAACATTTGTGAGGATGTCTGGTTGCCGGAAGGTCCGACCGGTTTCCAGGCGGCAGCAGGCGCCGAAGTCATCGTGAATATCAATGCCTCGCCGTTTCATCTGGGCAAGAGCCGGGTACGCGAGCAGATGTTGGCAACCCGCGCGAGGGAAAACGGAGTGGTGCTCACCTACACCAACGCGGTCGGCGGTCAGGATGAACTGGTCTTCGACGGGAACAGTGTGATTCTCGATCACCAGGGTGAGGTCATCGCGCGAGGGAATGCCTTTGAAGAAGATCTGATCGTCGCCGATCTCAATATGGAGGCTGTCGCGCGGGCGAGACGAACCGGCCGGAAAAAGCTCCTACCGCGACGGGTTGCCTCTGCTGTGGAGGTCTATGCCGCGCCGCTTCCACCTGTTCAAAAAACTCGGGTGCGCGCAGTCCCCGATGTGGCGCCGGTCCTGGACCAGCTGGAGGAAGTGTATCGGGCTCTCACGTTGGGGGTGCGCGACTATGTGAGGAAAAACGGATTTACGCGTGCCGTAATCGGTTTGAGCGGCGGAGTGGACTCGGCGCTGACCGCCGTGCTCGCCGTCGATGCGCTCGGCGCCGAGAATGTGTGGGGTCTGTTCATGCCGTCGCCCTATACGTCGCAAGACAGTCACGACGATGTCGTCGAATTGGGGAAACGACTCGCGATCTCCGTCCGGACGATTCCCATCACGACGATGTTTGACACCTATCAGCACGCGCTTGCGGAGACGTTCGAGGGGCGTGTGCCTGATACGACGGAAGAGAATCTCCAAGCCCGCATCCGGGGCAATCTCCTCATGGCGTTCTCCAACAAGTTCGGCCATCTGGTGCTCACCACGGGCAACAAGAGCGAGTTGAGCGTGGGGTATGCCACGTTGTATGGCGATATGGCCGGCGGCTTTGCCGTGATCAAAGACGTGCCCAAGACGATGGTGTATGGCCTGGCGCGGCTCCGCAACCTCCGCGGCACAACCCCGGTAATCCCCAAGCGGACCTTAGATCGGCCACCGACCGCCGAGCTGAGGGCCAACCAGAAGGATGAAGACTCGCTGCCGCCCTACGAGATACTTGATCCCATTCTCCAGGCCTATGTGGAAGAAGACCGGTCTCTCGAAGAAATCGTCGAAGCGGGGTACGACTGCGCCACGGTGGCGCGCGTGATTGCGATGGTGGACGGCAGCGAGTACAAGCGCCGGCAGGCGCCGATCGGCATCAAGATCACGCATCGGGCCTTGGGGAAGGATCGGCGGATGCCGATCACGAACGGCTACCGAAATTTTTAACAGGATGCTGAAAAAGCCCGCCAGCTTCGTTCTCGCATCGTTCAGACCCTCAACGTACCCCACAGAGGGTACGCCTCCGGTTTCGACTCGCCTGCGGCCTTGCTGGACGGCCTTTTTGAGCATCCTGCTGGGAAAGGCTGAAGGAGCGGAAGGCTGAAGCTGTTGAAACGTCGGAGTCCGAACCCCGACCTTCGGCCTTTCAGCCTGCAGCCTCGGACTTCAGCCTTCATTTTTGCTGCGGTGTGGTTTTCTGCTTTTTGCTGTCTTGGCTGGTGGTCTGGCTGTCTAGTTGTTTTTGAACGGATTCCAGTTGCTTCCTGAGGGTTTCCACCTCCTGAGACAAGGCCTCTGTGCTATGAGACGGGGTTTCGGATGCGCTGATTCCTGTTGGAGACTCGCGAATCGGCGCGC
>DASQFV010000083.1:0-2851 GCA_035632975.1 Nitrospiraceae bacterium | reverse complement strand
GCCAGGCGCCCTTCTTGCTCGCAGAACGCGCACGATGAAACGGACGGGAACGACACCCGCGTGGTCCCGTGCTCCCCGAGCGCGCACGATCGGAATGTGCTCGCTCGACGGGCGCAGTGGGACCAACACGGGTGGTATTCCTGGGAAAGTGAAACGAGTAAACTTGGAAGGGTCAAGCGGGTGAAAAATATTTGCCAGTGGGTGGGCGGGTGAGAAAGACGCGCGCAGTGGAAGATCAATCAGCCTCCATCCCTAGAGAGAATCGAGCAAGCTTGGAGGGAGCATATATATCGTTCGATGCGCGCAGTAAAGGGCAGCTTCGGCCACTCCCCTAAAGAGGGGTGGAGGGAATTGAAGGGCCGCGCTCAACGCGCGCGGCGTAAACGCGCAAGCTCAGAAGAAGCATCTTTGGTCGCTCGCTGCGGCCCTGCCGGCGGAACGACGCGTCCCGACGTCTACCACCTTGACTCCTGGCGATGAGTCCCAATGGATGGGAGAATCCTACAAACAGAATACGGCGTCAAGGGGGAGGGATAAGAATCTTGCAGCGTATCTCGTTACTCGCGCGAGACTTGCGAGAATCCCAGCCCCCCGTGTAGGCTGCGGCGCATAAGAAAGTTCCTTCGATCATGAAACCAGCTGTCGCCGCGCACGAACCGTTCAGCCTCACCGGAGAGACGCTCAGTCTCCTGGCCTGGCACATCCCCGATGTCGTCGCCTATCGGCACCACGAAGACGAATGGTGGCTCGCCCCCCTCGATGACAACTTGCCAATCGTGCGACTGAACCGGACCGGCCTGGAGATGTTACAGGCGATGAACGGCCACACGGCAGTCGGGGCGCTGGTGGAAAAATACGGGGCCCGGGTTTGCGGACCGGACGGGCAGCCGGGACACTGGCACTTGGAACATTGGGCTCTACCCACCTACTCCCTCTGTTACTACGGCACAGAGCCCCCGGGCGGTCACCGCCACAAGGCCAAGTGGGATCTGCTCCTCCAACAAATTCGGGAAGGCTGGTCAGGGCAGGAAGGGTTCGAGGGAGAAGAGCATCTTGAAGACTTTCATCACCACGACCTGACCGACAGCGGTGAAGACGACAGCCACTTCGACCTGATCGAAACCACCGTTTCGCATCTGTTCCGGGAGCCGAACGACACGCTCAACGGCTTGACCTATGGCAGCCTGCTCATGCGTCAATTGCGGAAGCTGGGCTGGCTCACGCCCAAACCCCACGTCATCGTGGAGGTGGGCGGCGGACTCGGATACCTCGCCCGTGAGTTGGGCAAGGAACTCTTGCCGTTTGAGAAGCAGACTATCCGGTACATCTCCCTTGACATCACACAGCCCTTCCTCAGGCTGCAAGTCACCCGTGCCAAGGCCGGAGGCTGGAGCGGCATCGGCACCCGCGCCAACGGCGAATGGCTGCCCTTCAAAAATAACTCCGTCGACCTCGTCATCGACAACGAAAACATGGCGGACATGACGCCGGTGAAGTTGACCAGGAAAGAACTCCTCGATGGAACAGGCGACAGGCCACAGCATCAGGAAGCGTTGGATTGGATCAAACGCGTTCGGCTGCCGCTGGGCACGGATCTGCCCAAGGACGTGATCTTCAACCTCGGCCCCTTTCGATTCGTAGCAGAACTGTGGCGGATATTGAAGCCGGGCGGCAAGGCGTTTCTCACTGAATTCGGGGTCGAAGAAGGCTGGCCGGCACCGGTCAAATTACCGGGCCACACGGAGTACGAAGTCCAGTACAGCCACCTGCGCCAGGCTACCCGCTGGTTGGGCTTTCAAGAGCGCTATCTCTCGCTGCCCCAATTCCTTGCCATCAAACCGGACACCAAAGTGCTCTGCACGGGGGCAGCCTATACCATTCAGCGGTTCTGCCAGGCCATGAACAAACCGTTTATCGTGCGCGCCTATCAGGAGAAGGAATTGCAACAGGCCCTGGGCGACATGCTCCCCAAACTCCACGGCTGCCACTATCACGACGTGGCAGATCCTGCCTGGTTCGGCCTCCAGGACTTCAAAGTCTTGTTACTCGAAAAACCAGGCGGGGCCCCGAAAGCCAGCTTTTCGGAGAACAAAGGCTATCGGTGGTATTCTCAAAAGTAGGGGCAGGGAAACCAGACTGCCCGTTGTGCTCCCGCAAACGCGCACGATGAAGCTGTGCTCGTTGGACGCGCGCAGTGCAGGGTAACCTGGTCACCTTGCTGAGAGAGGATGGACCACAGTCGAGTCGAACAGGAGCGAGAGCAGGGATTGGATGCCTTCACGGGAGGGTGGCTCGATGAGTATGCGCAGATCAATGTCAGTCGTGGCCCATGGCTAGATGCTATCCTGATGCCGTTGCATGGGTTTTCCACCTATCTGAGCGGTCTCATAGGAAGTGTACAAGAGTCCCTCGATTAAAGAGTCGATCAAGGTGTCAGCTTCGGAGAGGACGCGGAGGTGGAACGGGTCCGCTCGGCTTCTTGCTCTGCCAGTTTCTTCTTGATGTCCTCCATTTCCTTCCGTAGCGCGTCCAGATCGGTATCTCGCTGAGTGGGTTCCCCCTTTACAGGCGTCGGTGGTTGAACGGCAGTCGGTCGCATGTCCGGTGCAGCAGGCATTGTGGCCAGCAGGTTGTAGTCGATCACCAGAGTGGCGTCAGTTGAGTGCGCGTTGCGATAGCTATCGGGGCGCTTGGCGGATTCCGGGATGAAGTGTACCGTGTGGTTCGCCAGTCTGGTCGAATTGTAAACGGGCCGATTGGCCGGGTTATCCGATTCGGCCCGATCCGTCCGGTGGCGATAGCCGGTCAAGGTCAGATATAGCGATTGTCCATAGGCGTAGAGCGAACCCCC
>DASQFV010000082.1:0-3466 GCA_035632975.1 Nitrospiraceae bacterium | reverse complement strand
TGGAGCCAAGATGATTCCAGAAATCGGCCATTACGCCTTAATTCTTGCGCTCTGCGTGTCGGTGGTGCTGGGGAGCCTTCCCATTTATGGTGCTGCGGTTGGGAACTCGATGCTGATGTCGGTGGCGAAGCCGGCGGCGCGCGGACAATTCCTCCTGATCCTGCTGGCTTTTTGTTGTTTGGGGTATGCCTTTGCGGATAAAGATTTCTCCGTGCTCTACGTTGCGGCCACGTCGAATTCCCAGCTCCCCCTGCAGTATCGCCTTGCCGCCATCTGGGGTGCGCACGAGGGATCGCTGCTTCTCTGGGTATTCATTCTCTCCATCTGGATGGTTGCCGTCTCGTTTTTCTCCACCCATCTTCCAGAGGCGATGCGCGCGCGCATTCTCGGCGTGATGGGATTAGTCAGCATGGGATTTATCCTGTTCATGCTGACGGTCTCCAATCCGTTCGAGCGGTTGATCCCAGCCGCAATCGATGGGCGCGATCTGAACCCTCTGCTGCAGGACCCCGGAATGGTGATTCACCCGCCGATGCTCTATATGGGTTACGTGGGATTCTCCGTGGCATTTTCTTTTGCGATCGCCGCGCTCTTGGGGGGAACTCTGGACGCGACTTGGGCGCGTTGGTCACGCCCCTGGACCACCGTCGCCTGGTGTTTTCTGACCGTGGGTGTCGCGATGGGGAGCGGTTGGGCCTATTACGAACTCGGCTGGGGAGGCTGGTGGTTCTGGGATCCGGTCGAAAACGCCTCCTTCATGCCTTGGTTGGCTGGAACTGCGTTGATTCACTCGCTGGCGGTCACAGATAAACGGGGCGGCTTCAAAGCCTGGAGCGTGCTGCTCGCCATTATGGCGTTCTCGCTTAGTCTGCTCGGGACCTTCTTGGTCCGATCCGGGGTCTTGACCTCCGTGCATGCATTCGCCACGGACCCGAAGCGGGGCTTGTTCATTCTCGTGTTCCTGGCCGTGGTGATCGGTGGCTCACTGATCTTGTATGCGTGGCGTGCGCCACGCGTGGGACTGGGCGGTGGCTTCGCCATTATCTCGCGCGAGGGAATGTTGCTGGCGAACAATGTGTTGTTGGTCGCGGCCTTGGGGTCAGTGCTCCTGGGCACGTTGTATCCCTTGTTCCTGGATGCGCTGGACCTCGGGAAAATCTCAGTCGGCCCACCCTATTTTGACACCGTCTTTGTCCCCCTGATGACGCCTGCCATTTTTTTGATGGGGATCGGTCCTCTGGCGCAGTGGAAGAAAGCAAGCCTGCCGGAATTAGCAACGCGACTGCGCTGGGCCTTCGGCGTCAGCATCGTGACCGCCCTTGCGCTGCCGTTGGTCCTGGGCCAGTGGACGCCACTCATCAGCCTGGGTTTAATGATGGCAATTTGGATTGTGTCGACGTCTGCGGTTGGCCTGCGTGAACGGCTTGCCCATGTTGATGGAAGCAGCCTCTTGGGCCGACTGGCCGCGGTGCCACGATCGTATTGGGGCATGCTCCTGGCCCACTGCGGAGTCGCCCTGTTCATCGTCGGCGTGACTATGGTGAAGGGCTTCGAAGTGGAGCAAGACTTACGGATGAACGTTGGACAGACGGCAACGATTGGCGGTTACACGTTCCGGTTTGACGGCACGCAAGAAGTCAAAGGGCCCAACTATGTGGCGGCACGGGGGACATTTCATGTGAGTCAGGATGGCCGTGAGGTGACGGTAATGTATCCCGAAAAACGCCGTTACTTCGTCCAGAACCAGACGATGACCGAAGCCGCGATCTCTCCGGGGTTCGCGCGCGACCTGTATGTGTCGTTGGGTGAGCCACTCGAAGACGGAGCCTGGAGTGTGCGGCTCTACCACAAGCCCTTTATCGATTGGATTTGGGGGGGCTGTTTGGTCATGGCCTTGGGCGGCGTCTTGGCCGTCAGCGATCGCCGCTACCGGCTCGCGTGGCGGCGGAAAGAGGCCGCTGTCCCGGCGGCGACACAGATGGCCCGCCAGCCAGTCTCATGAACCGGTTTCTCATCCCGTTCGGGCTCTTCGTCGTCGTGGTCGGTTTTCTTGCTGTCGGGCTGACGCTCAACCCGCGTGAATTGCCTTCTCCATTGGTAGGGAAGCCGGCGCCTGATTTTTCGCTTCCGCAGCTCCATGATCCCGGAAAAGTGATTTCGTCGAACGACCTCAAGGGCAAGGTCTGGCTGCTCAACTTTTGGGCGTCATGGTGCGGGGGCTGCAAGGAAGAGCACCCGGTGCTCATCCACCTCGCACAATCCGGGGCGGTGCCCATCTACGGCATGGACTATAAGGATCAAAGGCAAGAGGCGCTGACGTGGTTGAGAGAGTGGGGCAATCCCTATCCGGTCGTCGCCGTGGATGAGTCGGGACGTATCGGCATTAATTACGGTGTCTACGGGGTGCCGGAAACCTATGTGATCGATAAGGCGGGGGTCATCCGCTACAAGCAGATCGGCCCGCTGCGCGAGGACGTCTTGCAAGGGAAGATTTTGCCTCTGGTCAGGGAGTTACAAAACCAATGAGTTGGCTCTTGGTAATCATCCTTCTCATCCCCGGTCTCGCTGCGGCGGAAGAGGCCAGGCCGCTTGCCGATAACCCACTGGTTGAAGCGCGCTTAAAAACTCTCGCCGTAGAGCTTCGCTGCCTGGTCTGTCAGAACCAGACGTTGGCCGACTCGCACGCGCCGTTGGCCGAAGACTTGCGCCGGGAAGTGCGCGAGATGATCGCCAAAGATATGAGCGACAAGGAAATCATCGACTTCCTCGTGCAACGGTACGGCGACTTTGTCTTGTACCGGCCACCGTGGAAAGCCAGCACTGCCCTGCTCTGGCTGGGACCGTTCCTCCTGCTGATCGCAGGCGCAACGGGCTTGGTGTTTGCGCTGCGCAGGAGACAGAAGAAGCTTGCCGACGTGACATTGTCGGAAGAAGAGCACAACCGTGTCGCGCAACTGCTTTCCGAAGGAACCAATCGCCCTTGACCATCATATTCTGGCTTATCGCATCGACCATAACCGTTCTTATTCTCGGTCTCCTATTGTGGCCCCTGCTGAAGCGCACAGCAGCCGCGGCAACGGGAGAGCAGGAGAAGACACTATCTATCTTCCGACAGCAGTTCGTGGAATTAGGGCAGGACCTCGCAAACGGCGTGCTCACCGACGAACTGTATCAGCAGGCCCGACGTGAGCTCGAACGCCGCCTCTTGGAAGAAACGGGCGCCGCGGAGACGACGACCACAATGGCACCATGTCAAGTGAGTAGCAGACCGGTGGCTCTTGCACTTGCCATCATCATTCCGACTGTCAGTTGGTTGCTCTATTGGGAACTTGGGAATCCACGCGCCATGACGCAGCCGACCGCGGCCCAGTTGGCTGCACAAGGGAGTTCGGAAGATGCTCATCCGACCCCTGATTCACTCGATGCACTGATTGAGCAACTGAAGCAGAAAATGCAGCAGAATCCG